>JBCCTM010000463.1:0-1532 GCA_039198535.1 Pseudomonadota bacterium | reverse complement strand
CGCGCAGGCGCTCGATGTCGGCCAGGAGCACCGTCAGGAGCAGCCGATCTTCACCTGTTGAGGCGTCCCGCGTGGATCGCGTCCGCTCGGCCCAGGTGTCGAGCTTCCCGGGGTCGGTGACGAGCTTGAGATCCTCCATGGTGGGGAGCGGGTCTTCCTCGGGCTCCGTGGCGACCTCGATCGCCTTCGAGCCGGCACCGCTCTCCAGGGCAGCCGCCTTCTCCTTGTCGCTGAGCTCGACGGCCGCACCGCCTCCGGAGTTCATCCAGACGACGAAGGCCCCAGCGCCGGCGACGGACACGAGGACGAGGGACAGGAGGAGGCGTTTCATGGGTGGAGAGGGTGGGCCGAAGGGCGCGGCGCCTGGGCGCACGTGCCTGGACCTTCGCGCGGGCGCGCGCGTCGGATGGATCCGGCCCGGTTCGAGGCAGATGAGAGTAGCGTGAACAGCGAACGTGACAGTGTGCCCTACGGAACCCCGGGGGCCCGCCGTGGCGTGCGCCGCGCATTCGGCCAGAGCTTCACTCGGCGCGGCGATGGTCACGAGCCCCGCCCCGCTCCGCAGGGCCGCCCGCGCCGCCAATCGCGCCGCCCCGCTGGCCCCTGCGCCGCCCGACGCCACCAACACCGAACCATGGCGGTACTTGTGGGCGGCGGGCGGTTTTCGCAACGACGGCCGCCCGCCCCGCCCCGGCGCGCCGATCGCGAACACCCGTTCAGGCCAGACCCGCAACGCCTCTGCGGGCGCGGCGATGTCCACCACTTCCACAGCGCCAGAAAGACCAGCGCCGTCAGAGAGATAGACGCCGCGCTTTGGCGCGATGAAACTGACTGTGGCCCAGGCGTCGATGGCGGGCCCGAGCGCGCGACCCGTATTGGCGGCGACACCCGATGGGATGTCGACGGCCAGGATCGGCGCGGCGGCGGCGTTGGCCCATTGAACGATCTCGGCCGCCGGCCCGGCGAGGGGTCGGGTCAAGCCGACGCCAAACAGAGCGTCGATCAGGAAAGCGGGCGCAGCGCTGGCGCTGCCCGCGACCAACAGGTCCTTGAGCGCGCCCATGGCGTCGGACTGGGTGAGATCGACGACCTCGCCGCCCGCGTCGCGCCACGCCTGCAGCGCGTGCGCCGCCAAGCTGTCCGCCTGGGGCGGGCTCAGCAGGGCGAGGGTCGTTTGACGCCGCTCCGCCGCCAAGAGCCGCGCCGCGACGGCGCCGTCGCCGCCGTTCATTCCCGGCCCGGCCAGCACTAACGCTGGCCCTCTCCGCGCGTTGAACCGTCTCAGCGCCGACCGGGCCACAGCGGCGCCGGCGCGCGCCATCAGCGTCGCCAAGCCTTGCTCACCGATCGCCTCAGCGGCCGCGTCGATGCGCCGCACATCCTCCGCCGACATCAGCCGCAGCGCGCCCTCCGGATCCACCGGAGCGCTCATGGCGCGCGACGCCGTCTCTGATTAAATTTTGTGCGTTTGCCGCCCATAAAATCATCCGCCATGAAGCGCCCCCAACACGCGAGACTGAATTCATTAACAT
>JBCCTM010000462.1:0-1550 GCA_039198535.1 Pseudomonadota bacterium | reverse complement strand
CGGCGGTCGCGGCGGCGCGGGAGGGGCTGGGCGTCAGCATCCTGTTGCCGACAGCGCCGATCGGCCCAGGCGACACGCGCCCAACGCCGCCCGGCGCGTTGCTGCGCGATCTCGCCGCCGGGCGCCTGCCGGCCTTGCTCGACAGCGTGATCAACCTGGTGGATGTGCGACAGGTCGCGGATGCGGCTATGACGGCGCTGGACCGGGGGGCGCCGGGTCGGCGTTATCTGCTGGCCGGCGAGGATGTGACGCTGCATGATTTGGCCCGGCGGGTGGCTAAACTGTGCGGGGCGCGCGCGCCGCGGTTCACGGCGCCGGCGGCCGCGGCGTTGTTGGCGGCCCATGCGGAGCAGCTTTATGCGAGGCTCTCGAAACGGCCGCCGACCGCGCCCCTCACCGGCGTTCGCATCGCCATGCGCAGAAGGCGGTTCTCTGCGGCGCGGGCGCGGGCGGAGTTGGATTTCGCGCCGGGGACGATCGACGCGGCGCTGGCGGACGCGCTCCGTGAGATCGCGCCGCTGTGCGAACCGGCGCAGGCGAAAGGGTGAGAAATGACGATTTTTGCCATGCTCGCCGCATCCGTTTGGGCGGGCATGCTGCTCTTCTGGGGACGCTTCTGGCGCGCGGATGAACGTCTGCCCGCCGCGTCAGTGGGCGCGCGCGACTTTTGGCCAGAGGTCGCCGTGGTGATCCCGGCGCGGGACGAGGCGAACACGATCTCCACCGCGATCCGCGCCCATTTGACCTCCAGCTACGCCGGCCGGCTCCAGGTGATCTTAGTGGATGACGGCTCCTCGGACGGCACGGGCGCGCTGGCGCGGTCCGCCGCTCAGCGCCTTGGCGCGGCCGATCGTCTGACCGTGGTCCGGGCGCCGCCGCTTGAGCCCGGCTGGACAGGCAAGCTCTGGGCTGTCCGCGCAGGGCTCGCGCAAATGGCTGAGATCGCGCCTGACGCGCGGTACGTCTTGCTGACCGACGCCGATATCGCCCATGCGCCGGAGACGCTCACAGCGTTGGTGGATTGGGCCGAGCGGCGCGACCTCTCGCTCACCTCGCTGATGGCGCGGCTCGATGCGCGCGGCCGTTGGGGCCGTCTGCTCATCCCAGCCTTCGTCTTCTTTTTTCAAAAGCTCTATCCGTTTCCTCTCTCAAATCGCCCGGGCGCGTCCGTGGCGGCGGGGGCGGGCGGGTGCATGCTGGCGCGCGCGGACGCGTTGCGGGAGATCGGCGGCGTCTCGGCGATCCGTGGCGCGTTGATCGATGACTGCGCGTTGGCCGCCGCGCTTAAGCATGGCCCGCCGCCCCGGGCCACCTGGATCGGGCTGGCCGACCGGGAGGTGGTGAGCTTGCGGGACAATCGCAGCCTCGCCAGCGTTTGGAATATGGTGGCGCGGACGGCTTACACTCAACTCGGCCGATCGCCTTGGGCTCTGGCGGGGGCCGTGCTCGGCATGGCCTTTCTTTATTTGACGCCGCCGCTTGCGCTGCTGCTTGGGCTCGTGAGCCTGGAATTCGACAGCGCGGTCATCGGGGGGCTTGGAGTGGCGCTG
>JBCCTM010000461.1:0-1558 GCA_039198535.1 Pseudomonadota bacterium | reverse complement strand
TTGGGGCGAGAAGCGACAATCCGACCGCCTTTTTCGCACCAATTTCTTTCGCCTTTACCCGAACCCCTCCAAGGCGCGACGCGCCACCGTTTGCAGATTTCGGCGGGTCGCAACCCGCTGAAAGAATGAGGGCTTTGATCCATGTGGCGGAAAGACCTCCACCCAAAGGGTGACGTGACGGCGCCCTCGCCCCGATCTTGCTGCAATGCAGCATGCGCATGACGGCTATGTCTGCGCCCCCCTTGGCGGAGGGCGGGGGCCGAACTTAGGTTCCGCGCCATGGGAGGAAATCTCAGCATCCCATCGAGACGGAGGTTTCCGATGCATAATAATGGCGAACGACACGCCACCGCCCTCGCCGCCCGCTGCGGCCAGCCGATCGCGCCACAGACACGCGACGGCTTTTGCGGCTTCTGCGGATACTGAGGCGCGTCCAGCACTCAAACACATCTGAGACGCCGCGGTTGGTGAGCTGAGCGAACAGCGACCGATCCGAAGCGTCTCCCCGATTGACCCCCCGACCGCTGGGGCGAGCCGCTCGCCCTGGGATGGCGTTTTGCGTCCAATCCGCGAAGGCGCTCGGGGTCTGAATGGAGAGAATTATGACTGCGATCGTTGATTTCTTGAGCGGTTTGGCCGCCGGGTTCGCCACGCCGGCGGGCTTGATCTTCGTGGCCCTCGCCGTGCTCGCGGCGTCGCTTTGGGGCATCTCGACCCTGATCCGGGCCGCGTCCATGGAGGTCGCCGCCGCCCCGCCGGCCCCGCGGCCGACGCGGGAGCCGAAGAAACCGGCTCAGGCGCCATTGCCGCAAGCGGCCTAAGTTCCTCTCGCGCCGTCGCCTCACCCCGGGCGGCGGCGCGTCCGCGTCTCAGCGGGGCCGCGGATCCGCCCGCGCCACCCGAAGCGCTTTCCGGGCCTTACCGGCCCACTCATCAGGGGGATTCTGAGCGAGATAGGCCTCGAACAGCGCGCTGGCCTCGGCGTTCGCGCCTTTCGCCAGCTTCAACTGACCCAAATTGAACAGCGCGTCGCCATAAGCCGGGTCCCGCTGCAAGGCGGCCTCCAGCGTCGCCTCCGCCTTGCCGGCCGCGCCCGAGCGCTCATAGGCGGCGGCCAAATTATAATACGCCTCCGCAAAGCCCGGGTCCCGGGCGATCGCTTGATGGTAGCTGAGCGTCGCCGCGTCCGCGTCGCCCTCCGCCATCTGCAGATTTCCCAGATTAAACGGCGCGATCGGATCGCGCGGATCGGCTTGGGCGCTGGCGGCGTACAGGCGCGCGGCCGCCTCAAGGTCGCCGTCGGCCTCCGCCTCCATGGCGGCGTCAAAGGGATCTTCGCCCTCATCTTCGAGATCGAGCGGCAGGAAGCGTTGCCCATCGAGCCCCGTATACTCAGCGCCATCATCCCAGCTGAGGGCCACATCGCCGCCGCTCGGCGCGTCCGCCACAGCCACCACTTGGCGACGACCGGGGGGCGCGGCGCGGGCGGCGCGCAAGGTCCGCGCGGCTTCGAACGGCGAGACCCCCTCTGCAATAAGCGCCGCCGCCTGGCGCAGCG
>JBCCTM010000460.1:0-1563 GCA_039198535.1 Pseudomonadota bacterium | reverse complement strand
ATCGGAAGCTGGATCGGAAGCTGGATCGGAAGCTGGATCACGCGGGCGACGATGGGGATCGGGCCGAGAGCCCGGATCGCCGATCATTTCTGCGCAACGCCGGGCGATGGAGCCTGGTCATCGGGGTGGCTGGAGCCTCGAGCGGCTGCGCGGCCGTCTATGTCGAGCGTAGGGTTGGGCCTGAGGTGGCTGTGGCCCCGCCACCGCCGCCCGAGCCCGCCAAGCCGGACTGGCGGAGCCATTTCGGCGCGATCGATAAGGGCGCGATCTTGGTCAGCCTGAGCGACCGGCGCCTCGCTTTCTGGGAGCCGGGCGGCGGCGGCTACAATGAGTTTCCCATCGCTGTGCCGCGGACGCCTGATCTGGAGCGGCGAGGCCTCACCCGCGTGGTGCGTCGCAAGAAGAACCCGAGCTGGCGTCCAACGCCGAATATGCGCAAGCGCAACCCCAACCTGCCGGAAGTCGTCGGCCCGGGGCCGCATAATCCCCTCGGCGTTCGCGCGCTGTATCTCGGATGGCAGTATTTTGCGATCCACGGCACCAATGATCCTTATTCGATCGGGGCCAAGGCGACGTCGGGCTGCTTCCGCATGTTCCCGCAGCATATCGAGTGGCTCTATGAGCGCGTGGGCCTCGGGCTGCCCGTGCGCGTTGTGGATGAGGTCGTCGCGTTCGGGCCGCGGAGCCGCACGCTGATGGCGGTGAACGACCCGACAGCCCTCGGTCGCCAATATGCGCAACGTCTCGCGCAGCCAACCGGCGCGTCCACCATGGATCTGGGCGGCGGCGAGGCCCGCGCGTCCGAGGCGTTCGATGTGACGAATGTGTCGATGGAGCTGTCCTACCGGCTCTATGCGCAGTCCGGCGCGCCTCTGGCTCCGGCGTCTGGCGGCGTGGAGCTGCGTTCGGTTGGCCCGGCGACGGAGCTGCGCAGCTCCACCGGCTATCCGCTGAGCCGCGCGGCCGACTACTGACGCTCAGCCGCCTCGCTTGGGGGGCGGTTGGTCGTCTTTGATGAGGCGTTCGCACCCTTCCACCGCGCCATGGGAGCGGGCGAGGGCGGCTCTGGCGGTGTCCGCCTCGGCTCGCCGGAGGGCCAGCATTTCCGTCAGCGCCTCCACCCGAGCGGCGCTGGCGGTCTCGAAGCGCGACTGCGCGAGGCGCCCGGTCAGATCGCCGAGATCGAGGCTCGCCGCCGAGGCGCGCACCGCCGCATGCGTCGCCGCGATGTCTCGCTCGATCTCAGCGACGGCCGCCTGTTTGTCGCGCAGCGCCGCGGCGTCTCGCTCCTTGATCGCGTCCAACGCCGGCGTCAGCCGGGTCAACAGCTTGGCCCGCGCGCTCATGCCGCGGCGGCTCACGCCCGACCTCCATCACGCGAAGTGGTTGGCGAAGTGGGGGGAGAAGAGGGCCGATCGGTGATCCCCGCCGCGCGGCGGGCGCGCGCCTTGGCGCGCAGCGCGTCGGCGAAGCGGATCGCCACAGCCACGGCCTGGTAGTATTCCGGCTCGATCTCCTCATCGATCTCCACCGTCGCGTGAAGCGCGCGCGCGGTGGGCGGAT
>JBCCTM010000459.1:0-1574 GCA_039198535.1 Pseudomonadota bacterium | reverse complement strand
CTCGCTGCGGGCGCCGGGCGGCGAGATCGCCCAGGATCCGCCCTCGATTTCCCGCGCCGACACCTCCACATCCGCGCCGGCCCCGCCCACGGACAGCACATTTGCAGGATACTGGGCGCGGAGATCGGCGAAGGGCTCGTGCGCCAGCACATCCGCGTTCACCACGGCCACGCCGCCCGCCCGGCAAACCGCCTCGACCAGCTCGGACTTCGCCCGGGCGATGGCCTCGATGCTGCCGAAGCGCTCGGTATGCGCGTCGCCCACCGCGGTGACGATGCCGTGGTCTGGCTTGATGAAGGCGCAGAGCCGAGCGATGGAGCCGACGCCGTAGGCCCCCATCTCGGCGATGAAATACCGATGCGCCCATTGCAGACGCTGGCGGATATGCCGCGTATGGCCCAGCTCCGTGTTGATGGAGCCCCGGCTATAGAACACCGGGCCTGAGGCCTCGATGATCTCGCCGAGCATGTGCTTCACGGTTGTTTTGCCGAAGGAGCCGGTGACGCCGATTTTCAGCGGATTGAGCCGCTCAAGCTTGGCCCGGCCTTCATCGAGATAACGCTTGTTGATCCGGTTCTGCAGCGGCCGCAGGGCGGCGTTGGCGGCGATCAGCAGGAACGGCAGCGCCTGGAGCGTTAGCGCGACGAACACGACATGGACGACGCTCAGCAAACCCAACAGCGCCGCGAACCCCAGCGCCAGCCCAAGGATGCGCCTGGCGCGCTCCGTCAAGGCCAGCGGCTTCTTAAAGCGGCGACGGCCTTCCCGGTAGGCGATCGCCAGCAGCGCGGCGGAGAGCGCCGCATGCGCATAGGGCGTGGCGACGGGCGCGCTGAGGCTCACCATGACGCTCCCGAGCACCAGAAGGCTCGCCGCCACATCCATCAATCTGATGCGCGCCCAAGCCCCGACGAAACGCGCGTTGTCATACTCCTCCTGCTGAAAATAGTTCAGCAGCGTCAGCAGCCTTCGCCAGCACAGCGCCAGCAAAGAGAGATACAGGACAATCATCAGCGCGGTCTGCACGGGCGCGGTCCTCGCCTAGATCTGTTCAGAGATGAGCGTCGCGATCTGATGCCGGCCGCGGCTCAAAATCGAGAGATGGTCAAACTCCGGACACTCGACATAGCGGGCTCCTGGGATCAGCGCCTGCATCCGTCGGCCAAGCTCGGGCGGCGTCTCGGTGTCCCGCCCGCCATAGATCAGCGTGGTGGGCGCGGTGATCCGCGGCAGCGCGTCCGACTGATCCTCGCCGACGATCTTCACGAAGATGTCGCGGAGCCCGAGCGCGCGGCTTTGCACGTAATCCGCGCTGCCGAAGCGGCGCTCCAGCGCGATCAGTTCCGCCTCGTTCCGCGCCATGGCCTTGCGCATCCGAAAGCGCCAGCCGTTGATCTTGCCGCGGAGCCGATGCGACACCGGGCGCGGACGAGCGACCCCCGCCCCGGCGATGATGAACAGCCGCTCAACGGGGCTCTCCACGGCGCTCGCGGGCCGGGCGGCGAGGCTGAGGCCAACCCGCGCGCCGAAGCTGTGGCCGACCCAAGTGAAGCGGGTCAGGCGAAAGGCGTCGG
>JBCCTM010000458.1:0-1575 GCA_039198535.1 Pseudomonadota bacterium | reverse complement strand
CGTCGGCCAGATGGGCGCGGATGGCGTCGGCGTAGGCGGCGGCCCCCCAAGTCTCAGAGGGGCGCGGGCTTTCGCCGAAGCCCGGGAAATCCAACAGGATCGAGCGCGCGCCCTGCCGCGCTAGAAGCTCGGCGATGGGGATGAAATCGGCGTGGGTCCGCGCCCAGCCATGGCCGAAGACCACCGGCGCGCCCTCCGGATCGCCGATCTCGACCGCGTGGATCGCCCCGGGCCCTGTAGCTGGCCCTAGCCCAACGCGATCGGCCTCGACCAGGGGCGTCGCCGCCGCCCCCTGAGCGGCGCGGGCGTTCTGCTCAACCATCGCGCTTTCGGTCACGCCGCCCCCTCGTTACTCGCCGCCAGGCCTCCGCGCGCTTCGCCTGCGCGGCGGCCGTTGTAGCTATGTTCAGACGCCGGGTGTATCCGGTTTTTGTTGCGAATTTCTGCAAGGATGGCGGCCTTGAAGCGATTGAATGTGGCGGTTCTTTTCGGCGGTCCGAGCCAAGAACATGACGTGAGCGTCATCAGCGCGCAGCAATTGATGGACGCCGCCGATGTCCGCAGACTGAAGATCATCCCCGTCTACATGGCCTTCGACGGGCGGTTTTTTTGTGGCCCGGCGCTGCGCGCGCTGGAGCGCTTTCGGCCCAATCCGCCCCTGAGTTTCGAGGTGCGCTTCGCCTGGGGCGACAGCGGCCCGGCGGTGCGCGCCGTGGACCGGGATTGGGTTGAGCCCATTGATTGCGCGCTGCCCGTATTCCACGGGCCCATGGGCGAGGATGGCCGCATCCAGGGGCTTTTGGAAGTGCTGGGCGTGCCCACCGCTGGGTTCTCCGCGAGCGGCTCGGCGCTGGCCATGCGCAAGGACGCCACAAAGGCCTTGGCTCGCGTGGAGGGCGTCAATGTGCTGCCGCATGTGGTGGTGCAGCGCGCCGAGTTGCGGGACCTCCCGGCCGTCTGCGCGCGGGTGGAGGCGGAGATCGCCTATCCGGCCATCGTGAAGCCGGCCAATCTCGGCTCCAGCATCGGGGTCGGCCGCGCGCGGGACCGCTCGGAGCTGATGGTGTTCCTGCAAAACGCGCTCGTGGAGGACCGCGTGGCGCTGGTGGAGCCCCAGGTCCAGAACCTCGAAGAGCTGAACTTGGCGGTGCTTTACGCCGACGGCGCGGTGCGGTTCTCGGCCATCGAACGGCCGAAAAGCTCCGCCGAGCTGTTGGATTTCAGAGAGAAATACCTCTCCGGCGGCGCGGCGCGGCCGGCGGGCGAAGGGGGCAAGCTCGGGGCGGCGCAGGCGCCCTCCCAAGGCATGTTGTCCCTCACGCGGACCATCAACCCAGAGCTGCCGGCGGGCGTGGCGGAGACGCTGCGAAGCTACGCCGCCCGCGTGTTCGCCACCCTCGGCCTGCGCGGCGCGCCGCGGCTCGATTTCATGCGAGACACCGAAACGGGCGAGATCTGGTTCAACGAGATCAACCCGATCCCAGGCTCCTACGGGTTCTTCCTGTGGGAAGCCGCCGAGACCCCGCTGATGTTTCCGCAATTGATCGACCATCTCGTCGCGGAGGCGCTGGCCGG
>JBCCTM010000457.1:0-1601 GCA_039198535.1 Pseudomonadota bacterium | reverse complement strand
GGATTGAACAGCACGCCGATGGGTTGCGCCGCGGACATGGATTGGGAAGGCGCGGAGCCCAGCATCGCGACCGCTGGGGCGACCAAACTGACCAAAAGGCACGCGCTCCAAAGGAGCGCGGCGAGCGCGCCGTCGCGTGTTTTGGATGGCGATTTGGCCATCGCGCCGAACCTTCCGCCGCCGTCTAACCGACCGCTAGGATGGTGTAGCTCGCCTAAAAAAATCTTTGCGCCGCGCCCGCTCGGCCGTGGCGAAATTCTTACAGTTTTAAGGGCATTTGAGCGATCGCCGGCGGACGTTAAGTGACCCGCCGCCCGCGCTCCGTCACCGCCTGGCGCGCCGCTTCGACGCTTTCTGCGGAGACCGACGCCGCATGGGCTTCGGAGCGGCGAACCTCCTCCTCAAGCGCCGCGCCAAACGGCATCGCGAACCCATCGTCGATGATCCGTTTGTACCCCTTCAGCGTCACCGGATCGCATTCGGCCATGGCGGCGGCCAGCTTGCGCGCTTCGGGCATCAACTGCTCCGCCGGGTAGACCCGGTTGACCAGGCCCCAGCGCTCCGCCGTCTCCGCGTCCAGGAAATTGCCGCTGAAGGACAGCTCCTTGGCCCGGCTGACCCCGATCAAACGCGGCAGGCGCTGGCTGAGCCCCCAGCCCGGCATGATGCCGACGCGGGCGTGGGTGTCCGCGAATTTGGCCTGTCCGGACGCCAGCAGCACATCGCAGAGCAGCGCCAGCTCGAACCCGCCGGTGATGGCGAAGCCGTTGATCGCGCCGATGATCGGCCAGGGATAGGCCATGAGCGCCTTGCTGAGATCGGTGTCGCCCCCATCCGAGCCCAGCTCGAACCCGTCGCGACCAGCCTCCTTCAGATCCACGCCCGCCGTGAAGGCGCGCCCCGCGCCGGTCAGCACGACGGCGCGGATTTCCCGGTCTGCGGCGAGGCCCTTGAAGGTTGAGACGATGGCGCGGCGGAGGCCCAGGGACAGCGCGTTCAACGCGTCCGGTCGGTTGAGGGTCACAATGGCGACGCCCGCCTCCCGCTCCACCAACACCAACTTGTCCTCAGTTTCATTCTGGCCCATTGCGCCCTCCCGCGACGATTTTCTGTCTGCTTCGCGCCCAGCAACGGCGCGCGGCGTCAGCAGTCAAGCGCGCAACGAAGCGTGCGCGCCGAGAACGGCGCCGGGCCGTCAGGACGGAGGGCCGAAAAAGTGGGCGAAGAGGTCGCCATATTTTGGACCATCGAGCGCTTGGCGGGCGTGGCCGCCTTCGCCTTCGCCGGCACCTGGACGCCCGGTCCCAACAACATGATGCTCGCCAATTCCGGTGCGACCTTCGGCTTCCGCCGCTCCCTGCCGCACATCCTGGGCGTGGCGCTTGGCTTCGCGGCCATGGCCTTCGCCGTGGCGCTCGGGCTCGGCGAGGCGTTTCAAGCCTCTTCCACCTTGCGGGAGGCGTTGCGCTGGGGCGGCGCGGCGCTGCTCCTCTACCTCGCCTGGCGCGTCGCCACCGCCGCGGGGCCTGACCTGGATCCGACGCCGCCGGTGGACCGCCTCGGGGGCGACGGGCGGGCCGACGCGTCCGGGTGGGCGGGCG
>JBCCTM010000456.1:0-1604 GCA_039198535.1 Pseudomonadota bacterium | reverse complement strand
GATAGGCGCGGGGAAGCGGGCTTGCGCAGGCTTTCGGATCAAAAGGCGCGCCTTCGATCTCGCCGGAGTTGAGCCGGGCGGAAAGATCGGCGAGCGAGGCTTCGCTCACCCCCCACTCGTCCAGAGCGGCCTGGAGGTTCGGCGCGACCGAGCCTGCGTCGACGCAGCGCGCAAGGTCTTTGGAGACCACGACCAATTGTCCATCCCGGCCCTGCACATCCAATGTGGCGAGCTTCATAACGGCGTCCTTTCGTTGTTCAAGCGCATCGCGTCCGCGGCGGGGGTCGCCCGATGGCGGACGGGTTGACCGCTTCGCCGGTGACCCAGTCTAGGCGCCCTGTACGCTCCATGACTTGACGTAGTCGGCGTTCTCCACCGGGCCGATCGCTTCGGCGACCTCGAGCGGGTCGCGCGTGTCGATCATCACCGCATACTCGTCCGTGGCTGGTTTGTCCTGGACGAGCATCTTGGAGAGCGCTTTGGGATGCGGCCCATGGGTGAAGCCGGAGGGATGGAACGTCATCATCCCAGCGTCAATCCCATCCCGGCTGAAGAAATCACCGGCGTGATAGAACAACACCTCGTCGTAATCGTCGTTGTTGTGGAAGAACGGCACCTTGATCGCGCCAGGATCGGTCTCAAACGGCCGCGGACAGAAGGTGCAAACCACGAAACGGTCCGACAAAAACGTGGTGTGGGCGCTGGGCGGCAGATGGTAGCGGTGGCTAAGCAGCGGCCGCAAGTCTTTCACATTGATGCGGACGGGAGCGAGATCCCCATGCCATCCAACGGCGTCTAGGGGATTATAGGGATAGGTCGCCACCGAGACGCGCCCGCGCTTTTTGATTTCGACCCGCGTCTCCCCATCCTGCGCCTGGTGCGCTTTGAAGGCGTCGTTCATCTCCGGCGTATCGAGGATTGCGGGATCGAACAGAGCATGGGGCCCGACCAGCCCGCGATCAGGCAAGGTGTAGTGGGCGTTCGTCGCCTCGATCATCAGTATGTCCAGCGGCGCGCTCGGCGAGAGGCGCCACATGGAGCCGCGCGGAATGTAGATGTAGTCGCCTGCCGCGACGCGCAAATGTCCGTAGTCGCTGAAAAAGTCCGCCTCGCCCTTATGCAGGAAGAGAAGTTGATCGCCATCGCCATTGCGGGCGAGCGCCGGCATATCCTCCGCCAGCGACCAATAGCGCAATTCAGTGCTCGCATTGTGAAGCACTTTCGGCGCGCTCCAGGGCGAGGGATGCGCCTGGTTCAGCGCCGCCAGATCAAAGGCGCGGGGCCTCAGATCTCCCTCAAAATCGCTCCACCCTGTCGGCGGCCGGCGATGGTAGAAAAAACTCGCCGGGCCAAAAAAGCCCTCCTTCGAGACCTCGCGCTCATAGGTGCCCTCGGGCAGATCGGCGTGGGCCTGGCGGGAGTGCCGCCCCTCGGCGGCTTTGACGGGGATCCACTGCTTCGACATGGCTTTATGCTCCGTCCTGATTGTCAGGCTGCGATGAGACGGCGCCGCGCGCAATGCGGGTCGCCTCTTTAACGGTTTCCAAATCGCCGATCTGGCTTGCCAGGATCAACACCAGCTTCACATTCGCCTTATGGCTTTC
>JBCCTM010000455.1:0-1632 GCA_039198535.1 Pseudomonadota bacterium | reverse complement strand
CTGAATGTTGTGCGGGATGCGCGTGGCGTGTTGGCCGCCGAGCCCGTGCCGCCCGAGGCCTCAGCCGCCATCTTGGCCCCCTTTTTCGGGGATGATGGAGCCGAGGCGCTGGGCTTGCGCCTTGTCGATCTGACCCTGGCCGCGCCCGCGGACACCGAGCCGGGCCGGGCCATTTTGGACAATCTGGACGCCGCGATCCGCGCAGCGGGGTTGCGCGGAGAAATCGATAGCCACGCCACCCAGGCCGCTCGACTGGCGAAAGCGGCCGAGAGCGTCCAAGGGCTGGCCGCCTTCGCCTTGGCCGCGATCGCCGCCACCTGCGCGCTGCTTACCGTTTTGGCCTGCCACACCGCGCTGGCCGCGCAGGCCCATGTGGTGGACGTGTTGCGCATGGTGGGAGCGCGGGACGGGTATATCGTCCGACTGTTCGTGCGCCGTCTGCAGTTCCTGACCTTGCTCGGCGGCGCGCTCGGCGCGGCTATCGCGGCTTTGGCCCTGGCGGTGGGGCCGGGCGCGGCGACGTCCAGCCCGCCCAGCGCGCTCGCGCCGCTCCTGCCGGAGCTCTCGCTCAATTTTGAGACCGCGCTTCGCTTCGCTTTAGCGCCGTTGGCGCTTGCGCTTATCGCAACCTTCGCCGCTTGGGCGTCCGGCGCCCTGCGCCTGCGCTCGATCGAGCGCTGAGCCGATGGCGGACGGAGAAGGCGACGCCGAGGCGCGACCCCCTGTCAAAGCAGGAAAGCCGACGCCGCCGCGGGCCGTTACGCCCGCACAAATTTTAGCGTCGCTGCTGTTCGACGCCTGGTTCTATCTCTCCATGGCGGTGATGGGCGTTGTGCTGGCGCCGCTGGCCTTGGCGTCGCGGGATGGCGCCTACTGGTCGGTCAAGATGTTCTGCCGCCAAGCGCTGTGGGTATTGCGCCTGCTCTGTGGCGTGCGGATTGAAATCCGTGGAGAGATGCCCGTCGGCGGGGCGTTGATCGCCGCGAAGCATCAGAGTTTTTTGGATGTTTTGATCCTGGTCATGAGCTTGCCGCGGGCGACGTTCGTCATGAAGCGGTCGCTGATCTACACGCCCTTCGTCGGCTTTTACGCCTGGCGGCTGGGCGCGGCGCCCATCGATCGCGGATCGGGGAGCGCGGCCGTTCGCGCCATGCGCAAGCGCCTCTCAGAGCTCGGCGAGGAAAACCGCCAGGTGATCATTTATCCGCAGGGCACGCGGCTTCCCCCGGGGGCCGTGGCGCCGTACCGGCCGGGCGTTGCGCTTCTCTATGCGGGAACCGCCCATGGCTGCGCGCCCGTGGCGACCAATACGGGGCTGTTCTGGGGACGGCGCTCCATCGTGAAGCGGCCGGGCGTGGCGGTCGTGTCGTTCCTGGAGCCGATCGCGCCCGGGCTAAAGCGCCCCGCGTTCATGGAGCTGCTCGAGCAGCGCATCGAGACTGCGTCTGATCAATTGATGCGGGAAGGCGAGGCGGCGGCCCGCCACGGGCGTCTGTCTGACGGCTAGCCGATCAGTTTTGAGCGCCTCTGAACGGCCCCCCCCACGCTCGCTCCGCCCCCGAGCGGGCGCGCGCCCTTTGGAGCGTCGCCGCTGGACGCCCCCGCCCGTGCGCCCAGCACGGGCCGCGCCCG
>JBCCTM010000454.1:0-1639 GCA_039198535.1 Pseudomonadota bacterium | reverse complement strand
CCAGAGGCGTCGGGCCGACCGCCGCGCCCCCGTCAGGCGCGAACACCTCAAGGCTCGGAACCAAGCCTCGAAACTTAGGCCCCGGCGGCGCGGCGCCGACGCTTTGGCGGGGCCTCGAGATGGGCTGAGACATGCGCGTGAATTTGCGCGGCCACCTCCTCCGGCGCCTCCTCATGGTGGAGATGACCGAAACCGGGGGCCGACACATGGCGGGCCGCCTCCAGTCGCTCGGCCAAGCGACGCGACGCCGCCGGCGGCACCACCAAATCCTGCGCGCCGGTCAGCAGCAGCGCCGGCGCGCGGAGACCTTCGGCGGCGCGCAACGTGGGCTCCAAACTCCAGCGCGCCATCATCGCGATGGTGGCGTCCAGATGGCTCGGGTCCGCAAGCAACCGCCCGTAAAGCGCCACGCCCGCATCGTCCAAACGGCTGCCTGTGGCGGCGATCAAGCCTCGGACGCTCGCCGCGTTTGCAGCCATCCGCGAGAGCGCGAAACCGGCGAACGGGTTCATCGCCAACAGCCGCGCCGTCATGGGAAACATGAACCCCGCTACGCCATTGAACGGCTCAAACGCGCCGTTGAGCGCCACGAAAGCCCGGGGCGTCTTCTCAAGATCGAGCGCCATCCGGAGCGCGATGGCGGCGCCCGCCGAATGCCCGACCAACGCCGCCGGGCGCACGTCAAGCTCGAGCAGCAGAGCGCGCAAATCTTCCGCCATCGCCTCAAGACCGCAGCGGCTGCGGCTGCCGAGCCGCGTGAAACCCTGCCCCGGCAGGTCCACGGCGATCACATCGTAATGCTCGGCCAGGGTCGGGGCCACATCTCGCCAGCTATGGGTCGAGCCGCCGGCCCCATGCAAAAGCACAAGGGGCGGGCCCTCGCCGAGCCGCTGCACATGCCAAAGATGGGGGCCCGCCGCCACAAACCGGCTCGCCTCGCGGTTGGGCCAATCTCGGCCGTCGCTCTCCCACCGCATCCCGCCACCTCCCGGCCACGTGCTCGCGCCGCCCATTTCCACTGGCGCGGCGCCGACATGATCCTGTTTCGCCTGGGGTGTGGCCGCTCCGCGCGCGCGGGCCAAGTCTTTTTTCCGCGCGCCTGGACCAGTCGGCGATGGGTGGAGAGCGAACGCGACCAAGCGGCGCGCGGCCCTCGGCTATGAGCGTTGGTCGGTGAGCTGTTGCGGCCCCGCCGAGGGCTCCCTCGAAGTCGCGCCCGAGGCGTCGGCCATCGCCACCGCGCCAGCCCGGTTGAAGGCCTGCAGGAACGGGCTCAGCCCCTCATTGTCCACGAGCACATAGATCTCCGGATCTTTCCGCGCGTTCTGGCTCCAGCGCGCGTTCTTCAGCGCATGGCGCGCCTTCGACAGCACGCCATGATTGCGGATCTTCTCAATGTCGTAGTCCTCCTCCGCATCGCCCTCCGCGATCATTTTGGGCGAGACGGACACCGACGTCCGCTGCTCGTCCTTCAACAGCGCCTCCAACTTGGACTTCGACAGATATTTGACCAAATCGATATCCAAGTTGGAGGCGCTGTTGAAGGACGAGCAGCGGACGTCGGTGTCCGTCTCGCCCAAAATGATCGCGGAGGGCGATGCGGAGGAGGACTACGACATTGAGAAGATCCGCAATCATG
>JBCCTM010000453.1:0-1642 GCA_039198535.1 Pseudomonadota bacterium | reverse complement strand
GGCGGCGCGCGGCGCGGTGGGCTGAAATGGCGCGGAAGAAGAGCGCCTGGCGGCGCGCCATCGCGCCGCGTCGCCTGCGATGGAGCGCGAGCCGCGCCCTTGTTTTCGCGGCGCCCTCTTTGCGCCGCCCGCTCAATTTCCACGGCCGCGCCCGCTCCTATGAGGCGGCGGCGCGGCGTGAGATTTTTGAAGACGCGCATGTTGTCGAGCGTCCGCTTTCCGAGGCGGAGCGTCGCTTCGTCCAAGAGCGCGCGCGCGCCAATGATGGGTCGGCGGTCGAGGCGTATTGGCAAGCCCCCTGGCGCTTCAGCGTGCGCTATTTTGAGCTGAGCGATGTGGAGATGCTGGCGCATACGGGTTGCCTGGCGGACAGCGGCGGAGCAGGGCTGCTGACCGAAACCGGCGCGCCGGAGAACTGGAACCGCGATAAGATCGCGCTGCTCAGCAAAAGCGCGCCGGTGGAGGGGACGGCTCTGCCGGTCCGGCGCTACAGCAACTACTTCCATTTCATGTTGGAGGCGGCGCTGCCGCTGACCGCCTATTTGGAGCGCCACGGGCCGGGCGTCGACGCCGTGACGCTGGTCTCGGCGCCTGGGTCGGCCGGTTTTGTCGCGCCCACGCTCGACGCCTTGGCCCGGCGCTATGGCGCGCGGCATCTGCCGTTGCGCCGCGGCGCGAAGGCGCCGTTGGAGCGGGCGGTTGTCTGGCGGCGCAGCTCGCCCTGTTCGGACTGGCCGATGGCGCGGCGTGAAACCGCTCAGGCTTTGCGCGCGGCGCTTCTTGATGAGGCGCCCGCCATGCGTGGCGGCGAGGGCCGTCGCCTCTATTTGCGCCGCAGCGGGGCCAAGATCCGCAATCTCCAGAACGCGGCCGAGGTGAGCGCCTTGGCCGCGGCGCACGGGTTTGAGACGTTAGAGCCCTCTGCCGGCAATCTGATGGATCAAGCGCGTGTCACTGGCGAGGCGTCGCAGATCCTCGCGGTCCACGGCGCGGCGCTCGCGAATTTGATTTTCGCGCCCAAGGGCTCTCGTGTCGTGGAGATTTTAGCGTCGGATTTTTGCAAGAGCGTCTATCTGATGCTCTCGCGGCAATTGGACCTCGACCATCATCTGGTGGTCGGCGGCGCAGGGGACTACCGACAGAACTTCGCCGCTGATCTCACCGCCGTGGAGGCGGCCTTGGCCGCCCCTGAGCCTTCCACAAGCGGGCGCGCGAGCCTCAGGTGAAGGCGTGCGCGGCGCACGCGGCGCGCAGGGCGGCGCGTTGAGCCGCACAGGCGTCCAGCGCGTTCAGGATCGTATCAGCCGTCAGCGGACCCTCCGCCACGCCGCAATTCAGCTCTGAGAGTTCGCGTCGCGCCGCCTCAGGCATCGCCGGCCCCACCGTGGCGCTGTAGACGACAATTTTGGTGTCCGGAGAGAGCGCCCGAATTTTTCGCGCCGCCTCGAGCCCGTTCTGCCCCTCAAGGTCAAACGCGACAACGGCGACCGCCGGAAGCGCGCCCGACCAGTCGCGCGCGGCGGCCTTTTGGCTTGACGCTTCGACGATCTCGACGTCGGCGCGCAGGACCCGGAGCGCATCGACCGCGGCCCGCCGGCCTTCGGCGCTTTTGCCAAGCACCAAGAAGCGGTTGTCGGAGGCG
>JBCCTM010000452.1:0-1658 GCA_039198535.1 Pseudomonadota bacterium | reverse complement strand
GGGATCGGGGCGGGCATCGGCGGAGCGGCGCTCCGAGCGGGGCGCAGCATTATCGGCAACGCGTTGATGATCGGCATCGCGTTGGGCTTGACGCTCAATCTTCTGGGCGCGCGCGTCCCCGCGCCAATTTTCGCCGCCGCGGAATTGATGGCGGACGCCGCCGTGCCCGCGGCGCTGGTGGGGCTGGGCGCGGCGCTGACGCGCTACCGGGTGCGCGGCGAGATCGGCTGGGCGTTGCTGGTTTCGGCGCTGAGCTTGGTGGCGCATCCGGCGGTGGCCTATGGGCTCGGCGTCTATGTGTTCGCGCTCGAAGCCCCGCAGCTTAGAGCGGCGGTGATCCTCGCGGCGATGCCGTGCGGGCTGACAGCGTATGTGTTCGCCGCCTTGCACGCCCGCGCGGAGCCCGTGGCGGCGAGCGCCGTCGTGCTGTCAACCGCGCTGGGGGTGGTGTCCGTCAGCCTCTGGCTCGCGCTCATGGGTGGGAGAGCAGGGTGAGGCGGTTGGGCGGAGGTGCGCCGCTCGGGGCCATTGAGGCCCCCACGCGCCGCTCGCGCGCCGGCGGCGGCCGCGGCGCCGGGACGTCGGAGCGTGGCGACGCCGTTGACGGTGCGCGGTTCTTCGTCCGCGATCGAACGCTCTCGGGGCGTCGCGAAGGGAGTCGGCGGGAAAAACGAGAGGGCGTGTCGCCCCATCGCATCTCCACAACAAGGCGCGAGAGATCTGTCCCACCGCTGTCGGAGAGGACGCGAGACCGGGGCCGCGTCGACGCGTGGGAGCGCGCGCAGCCGAGATGCGCCGCTTGGGGCCATTGAGGCCCCCGCGCGCCGCTCGCGAACGGCCGGAAGCCGCGGCGCCGGGGGCGGGACGCTTAGCGACGCGTCGGCGTATGGGGCGCGGCGCCCGGAGGAGACGCGTCCCTCCGATCGAAGATGTGAGCCACGCGCGGTGTCCGCGGCGAGGCATGGGGCGGGGACGACCTCGGCCGGCGTTACCCCCTCAATCTAAACTAAGTTTGCTGCTCTTGGGTCGCGCCCCAGGGCGTGGTGTCGGCGCCGTTCGGTCACCGTGGTCCTCGGCGAGGCCGGGAGGGTGATCAGCCGGCGAGGTGGCGGGCTGACAATCGGCTCATCGCTGACGGGCGCGATCGTCAAAAGGCGCATGTGTCGGGCGCGCTGGAGGGCCCGTTCGTTGTTCTCCTCGCGCAGCAGCGCGCCAACGAGGCGGGTGTTAGCGGCCTCGGCGGGCGTGAGGCCCGCCCGCCATTGGTTCGAGGGCGAGGCCGAACGCCCATGGAACGCCCCTGAACACCCCACGACCTCCGTGCGGCGCTTGATCTCGCCGTTGAGGCGCTCCAACGGCTTGGTGGAGTGCGGCTTCGTCCGGTGTTGGTTGGGAAAGGACATTTGGGCCAAGACATGTAGACCCGGATTTTGGTCTCGGCATCGTCCATCATCGCGGCGCGCTTTGGCGGCTTAGCCTCAGCCCGTCGGCGACGCCGCGCTGCTGCGCCTTCGCGGCCGCCTCGTCAGTTTGGGCGAAGGCGGTGGCGGTGGGGGCGGAAACCACCCGGCGGCTTCTCGTGCCGGCAGGCGCGCCCGGCGGCTTCCCACAGGTCTTCGCGGGTCCTCGCCGAGGCCTTTCGCTAGAGTATCCGTCTT
>JBCCTM010000451.1:0-1714 GCA_039198535.1 Pseudomonadota bacterium | reverse complement strand
TCAACAAAAAAGAGACACATCACTCGGATGCGTCTCTCTGAAATCACCTTAACGATTGCCTAGTGTGTTAGGGTGTCGAACCGTGAATCAGTTGCCCGCTGCGGGCGGTGTGGCGGCGGCGCGCGGCGAGGGCGCTCCGCAGCGCAAAATGGCGGCCCCGCGGGCGGTCTGAACCGATGGCGGACCTTTGGGCGCGGCGCCTTGTCGGCGCGTCGGTGATCGGAGCGGCGTTTTCGAGCGGCCGCAGGATCCGAATGCGGCGGGGCTCACTAGCCGCTCGCGCCACAGTGGGATAAGCAGCGCCGCGAGGAGGGCGCGGCGCGCCGACCCACCGCGCCGCGCGCGGGGGCGGCCCAGCGATGGGGAACCTCGTGGTCAGCATTTTTGGTCGGAGCGGCAGCTCCAATGTGGACGATCGGCGCACCGGCGGGGCCAGCGTGGGCTGGTGGTTGACCGGTCTCGGCGGCGGCGTGGTGGGCGCAGGGGCCCTCGCCTGGGGGCTCGGCGGGGTGCAATGGACGCTCTGCCAAGTCGGGCTCGGCCCGTGCGGCGCGCCAGTGAGCATCGAGCGGAAAGCGCAGCTCGACGAGTATGTCGCGGTGATCCTGGGCGACACTGAGCGCGTTTGGGGCGCGGACTTCGCCGCCGCAGGCGAGACCTACGCGCCCACCACCATGGTCCTCCATGACACGCAAGTCACATCGCTCTGCGGCGCCATCCAAGCGGGGCAGGGGCCCGCCTACTGCATCCGAGACCGCAACATCTATGTGGATCTCGCCTATTTCTCCGAGCGCGTGCCAGAGACGGGCGCCGAAGGCGATTTCCCTCCCGCCTTCATCATCGCCCATGAGGTGGGTCACCATATCCAGAACCTCACGGGGACGTTCGATGAGAAGTTTCTGGGTCGCCTCGACGACCCCGCCATCGATCCAAACCGGCTCATGGTTCGGCTGGAGCTGCAGGCCGATTGCTTGGCCGGCGTCTGGGCGCGGAAGGCGGATGACCGCTTCGGCCTGCTGCAACAGGGGGATTTCGACGAGGCGGTGCGCGCCGCGGAGTTGTTTGGCGACGATGCGGTTCAGGCGCGGCGGGATGGGCTGATCAACACCGCCGCCTTCACCCATGGGTCAGGCGAACAGCGCGCCCGGTGGCTCAAAGCGGGCTTCGAGGGCGGCGAACGCGACGCCTGCGACACGTGGACGCCGGCTTTCGAGAGTCTCTAGCGTCGTTCAGTCTTTCAAGGGAACCAACACCCCGTGCTCCACGCCTCTCGGTGGAGGCGCTCGGGGCGTCAGGGGAACACGGGGGAGAGGACGCCATGAAGCTCGATCCAAGGATGCGCAGCCGCAATGTGGAGGACCGGCGCGGCCGACGCGGCGGCGGGCGGGCGGTGGCGCGCGGCGGCGGCTTGGTGGCGGTGGCGCTGTTGGTCGCGTCGATTTTCTTTCCCGAAGCTGTGCCGATTTTGCAGATGATCGCCGGCGGCTCTTCCCCGCAGCAGACCGAACGGGCGGCGCCTCTCAATGACGAGATGAACGAATTCGTGGCCGTCACGCTCGGCTACACGGAGGATTTCTGGGAGGAGGCGTTTCGCAACGGCGCCTTCCCCGCCGCGGGCAGACAATATCAGCCCGCGCGCTTGGTGCTGTTCACCGACGGCGTCTCCACGCGCTGCGGCGCGGCCAGCTCCGCTTCGGGGCCGTTCTACTGCCCG
>JBCCTM010000450.1:0-1736 GCA_039198535.1 Pseudomonadota bacterium | reverse complement strand
CTTGGGACGAGGGGGCCATGGCCCCGCCGATCCCATTTGTCTTGGAGACCGAGGCCTGGAAAACCTGCCTTAAGCAGGAGCCCGAGAACGTCGCCGCCTGCTGGCTCCGCGGAGAGACCGGCTCCCGCACCTACCGCTTCAGCGCCTGGCTCTACTCCTTCGACGTGTTCCTGCCTGTGTTGACCATTGAGCAGGAAGCCGCCTGGAACCCGGTGCTCGGCGCCGGGCCGAGGCTGGTGGAATGGGGGCCAGACTACGCAGCATCGATCTGGTGGTGGGTGTTAGGCGGCGAGGCCGCGACGCACGCGGATGAACCGGGAACGGCCCCGCAAGACGCGCAGCCGCGGATTGCGCCACAGGAGGCGGCGGCGGAGAACGCCGACGCGCCGGGGCCGATCTATCCGAGACCGCCCGCCTCGGATCAGATCCGCAGTTGGGGCGACTGGTTCGCCTCCTGGGCGTCTTGGTCGCCCTTGAACAGCTGCGTCTCCCTCGGCGACGCGGCCTACGCTTTCCGCATCTTCCACGAACTCATGGGCTATGTGCTCTCAGGCTTTTTGGTGGCGGGGGCGGCTCGGCTGGTGCGGGAGGCGCGGAGCTAGAACACCGCATGGGCGCCGAGATCGGTCTCCACCGCGCCGGCCACCAGTTTCTGGTAATGGTCAAACAGGCTCTCCCGCCCGAAAGAGGGCGTGGCGTCCGCATCATAGGCCTCCGCGGCGGCGTCCCACAGCAGCATGGACTCGCTGGCGTAGTAGCGGGCGATGCGGGCGAACTCGGCGCCGTTCCGCGCCCGACGGCTCACCCGGCCCGCCGCGGCGAGGCCGGCGATCACCGCATCCATCGCGGCCAGCGGAATCTGCGTAAAGCGCGGGCGGCGGCCCAACAGCTCGAACAGACGCTCCCCCTGCTCCCGCGGCGTCACCGCCGGGCCCGGGCCGCCGATCGGCCGCACGCCGCGGCGGGTCGGGTCGGTGAGGCACCCCGCCAGATAGCGGCCGACATCCGCCGGGCCGATGGCCTTGGTGGCGGTGAGCCCGCCGTCGCCAAACAAGAGATAGGGCTTGCCCGCCTTTACCCGCGCCACTTGGCCCGAGAGCGACGAGAAATAGGCGGTGGGGCGGACAATGCTGTGGGCGATGGGGCTGGCGATCAACGCTTTCTCGAAGGCCAGCTTGGCGTGTTGGAAGGCGAGCCTCGGCTTCTGGACGCAGATCGCCGAGAGCGCCACGAACAGCGGGACGCCCGCCGCCTCCGCCGCTTTGAGCGCCGCGAGCTGCGCCGTGTGATCCACGGCCCAAGCGTCCTCCGGCGCGCCGGTGCGGGAGGCGAGGCACGACACCACGGCGTCGACCGTGGGCCCGCCGCTGAGCGCTCTCTCCAACGCCTCCCTAAACGCATGCGGCCGCGTCGCCGCCACCTCCAGGATCTCAACGCCGGCCGGCGGCGACCAAGCGGCTCCTGGGCGGAGCGCGCAGACCAGGCGGCGGCCCTCCGCCAGCAGCGCCCGCGCGGCCTCCCGCCCGATCTGCCCACTCCCGCCCAACAGCAGCACGGTCTTCGATGAAATTGCGCTCGACATGAGCGCGATCATGGCGATCAGCGCGGCGCATGGCCAAGCGACCCCGCGCCGCTTCCCCCGGAGCGCACCCGGGGGGCAAGCCCCCGCGCCGACGCCGGCTCGCCGCATCCGGGTGGGCGGGCGGGGGAGGCGGCGGGGCGGGGTTGGGGCGGGG
>JBCCTM010000449.1:0-1743 GCA_039198535.1 Pseudomonadota bacterium | reverse complement strand
CGGCGCCGAGACGGCGACGGAAGGCGCCGCCCGCCAGGCTTGGCGGCAATCCATGCGCCTCTGGCGCGAAGGCGAGCGCCGACGCCGCTCCAAGGCCGCCGCCTACGCGCTGGCGTTGCGCGCGGCGGAGCGCTTCCAGGAGTTTGAACGCCTCTACCTGCCCCATAGTTTCGATTTCCGCGGTCGCTTATACGCCGCGCCCCGGCTCAATCCTCAGGGCGCCGACCCGGTGCGCGCGCTGTTGGAGTTCGCGGAAGGCAAGCCGCTCGGGGAGGAGGGGTGGAAATGGCTCGCGATCCATCTGGCCAATTGCGGGGATTTTGAGAAGATCTCCAAAGCGCCCTTGGCGGACCGTGTGCGCTGGGTGTTCAAACATGAAGAGCGGATCAGAGCCGTCGCCGCAGACCCCCGCGCGGATCTGTTCTGGACCGAGGCGGATAAGCCCTGGCAGTTCCTCGCCGCTTGTTTCGAGTGGGCCGATTACGTCGAGCTGTTGGAGGCGACGGGCGAGGCGGAGGCCAATCGCCGCTTTCGCTCTCGCCTGCCGGTGGCGCTCGACGGCACCTGCTCGGGGCTGCAGCATTTCTCGCTGATGTTGCGCGACGAGGGGGCGGCTGCGGCGGTGAACCTCACCCCGGCCGAGAACCCAGAGGATCTCTATGGCCGGGTGGCGGAACGATTGCGCGCGCGGCTGGAGGGCGACGCTGCGCGACCCGAAACGGAAGTGATCACCATTGGGGCGCATACGCATCCTATAGGGGATATGGCGCGCGCCTGGCTCGCTTTCGGGGTCGATCGCGCCTTGGTCAAGCGCCCGACCATGACTTTTGGCTATGGCGCGCGGACCTTCAGCTACGCCGAACAGATCCTGGCCGACACGCTTATCCCGCGGCGCGAGGCCCTTGGCACCGACGCCATGCTTGGCGGAGAGGCCGGAGAGGCCGGGGAAGGAGCCGATGCAGCGGCGGCCTGGCCGTTTCCAGTCGATGATCCCGTGACGCCGGCTGTGTTTCTCGCCAGTCGGGTCGCCGAGGCCATCGAAAGTGTCGTCGTTAAAGCGGCGGAGGCGGCCAACTGGCTGCAAGCGCTCGCCGACCATGCGACGGCCCATGGCGCTCCGCTGATCTGGACCACCCCTGACGGCTTCCGTGTGGCCCAGGCCTATCGTCGGCGCGGCGCGCGGCTGGTGCATGCGCGCTTCGCCGGGCGCGCCCTGCGGCTGACGCTGCGTGAAGAAGGAACCGCCCTGGATGGCCGGCGGCAGCGTCAGGGCGTGGCGCCCAACGTGATCCACGCGCTGGACGCCTGCCATTTGCGGATGACCCTGCGCCGCGCCGCCGCGGAGGGCATCGACGCCTTCGCGTTGGTGCATGACAGCTTCGGCGTGCACGCCGTCGACACGCCGCGGTTCTTCCAGATCATTCGCGAAGCGATGGTCGCGCTCTATCGCTCGGGCGATGTGGCTGACGGCGTGTTGCGGGACATCCGAGCCGGCCTGCCGCCCCATGCGCGCGCCGGCGTCCCCGCGCCGCCCTCGCCGGGCGCTTTCGATGTCGAGGAGGTGCTCGGCGCGGAGTACGCGTTCGCCTAAACGACGGCGCCCGCCGCCGGGCCGTAAGTCGACCCACACCTCTAGAGGAGAAAGCGCGCCCGCTTTGGTCGGGCCGCGCGCCTCTTCTCGCCCCTCCTCCCTTTCTGAACGCTTCAAGGAGCTCGCCATGAGTACCCTAAGCCTCGTCGCCT
>JBCCTM010000448.1:0-1744 GCA_039198535.1 Pseudomonadota bacterium | reverse complement strand
CCCCCCCCGCCCTCCCGCGAGCCTCGCGCGCGCCGCGACATCCCAACGAGCTGCACCGGGGCGTGATCGCCAATGTCTGACGTGAAGATCGCGATTCTCGGCGGCTCGGGCCGCATGGGGCGGATGCTGATCCGCACGGTGTTGGACGCCAAGGGCGCGGCGCTGGCTGCGGTGACGGAGCGGCCGGAGAGCGACTGGATCAGCCGGGATGCGGGCGAGGCCATTGGGGGAGCGCCCTTGGGCGTCACCGTGACGGCCAACGCCGAAGACGCGCTCCGAGCCGCCGATGCGGCCATCGACTTCACCAGCCCGGATGCGACCGTCGCCCATGCCGAGGTCGCCGCCCGATTGGGCCGCGTGCTGGTGATCGGCACGACCGGCTTTGAGCCGCGCCATATCGAAGCGCTCGACGCCGCCGCAGCGGCTGGAGCGGTGCTGATCCGAGCGGGCAACATGTCCCTCGGCGTCAACCTGCTCACCGTGCTGGCGGAGAAGGTGGCCCGGGCGCTCGATCAGAGCTTCGATGTGGAGATTGTGGAGAGCCATCACCGCCATAAGGTGGACGCGCCCTCCGGCACCGCCCTGATGTTGGGCGAGGCCGCCGCCAAGGGGCGGGGCGTCGATCTCGCCGACGCGGCTGAGCGTGGGCGGGACGGGATCACCGGGGCGCGGGCCGAGGGGGCCATCGGCTTCGCGGCGCTGCGCGGCGGCGATGTGGTGGGCGAGCATGATGTGATCTTCGCGGGCCCCGGCGAGCGCGTGGTGCTCCGCCATATCGCCACGGACCGCGCCATCTTCGCCCGCGGCGCGGTGAAAGCGGCGCTCTGGGGCCAAGGCAAGCCACCGGGCGCCTATGACATGATCGACGTATTGGGCTTGCGGGACTGAGCCGCGCTCACTCGAACGCCTCCGCGCCCAGGGCCGCATCGGCCCTTCCGACCACATCGTCCGCGACAACCGCCGCAATCCAAGTCGTGGCGAACATCATCAAAAGCGCGCCGCCCACGGGGCCGAGGATCGCGAAGCCGGCGCTCACGCCCACCAGCGCCGACATCCCCGCGCTCCACATATAGCTCAAGATGACGACGCTCACCGCAGGCGCGACGCGGCGCAATCGCCTGCCCGCGCCGGGGCGAAGCCAGATCTCTCGCCAGTTCTCTCGCCAGTTCTCTCGCCAGTTCTCCTGCGCAAACACG
Organism: Pseudomonadota bacterium; assembly: GCA_039198535.1. Taxonomy (GTDB): domain Bacteria; phylum Pseudomonadota; class Alphaproteobacteria; order Rhodobacterales; family Rhodobacteraceae; genus JALEGB01. The sequence goes on along the minus strand of JBCCTM010000448.1, from coordinate 548 downwards.
GGCTGCGAGGCGCCATCGCGGCGCTCAAGCAGTGCGAGCGCCAAGGCGGGGCCGAGCACCGCGTAAACGGTCACGCCGACCGCCAGCCCCGTGACGCCGATCACATGGACGGCGACAGCTGGTTGCGCAGAGGGCGAGACGGCCAAGGCCTCGAACAGGTAAAACCAGAAGGGGGTGTGCTTGAGCCCGTAGAAGAGACAGAATGAGATGAGGCCGCTGACGAACATCAAGATCAGCGATCGTTGCATAAACAGCCAAATCCGGCTGCGGGCCGGAGCGGCCGCGCCGCCGCCCATCACGATGAATCGGCCGAACAGGCTCATCTCCAAGGCCAACTTCGCGAGCAACGAAAGCAGGAACAGGGCGACCGCGCCGATGGGGCTGACCACGCCTCTGACGACGCCGTCCCAATCGATCAGAAACGCGCTGGCGAGATCGAGGCCAAGCACGAGCAGCGCCAAGGGAGCGAGGCTCCGAAGCGCCTCAAGCGCGCGTTGGCCCATTTCCCCTTCGCCCCACGTCCCACTCATATCCGATGCGAACGCCAT
>JBCCTM010000447.1:0-1773 GCA_039198535.1 Pseudomonadota bacterium | reverse complement strand
GGCTCCGCGCCTTGGGCGAGAAAGCGGTGGTCTGCATCCGGGAGGCCTCGCTCGGCCCCAATTTCGGCATGAAAGGCGGCGCGGCCGGCGGCGGGCGCGCGCAAATCACGCCCATGGAGGACATGAACCTCCACTTCACCGGCGATTTCCACGCCATCACGTCAGCCCACAATTTGCTGGCGGCCATGATCGACAATCACATCCATTGGGACAACGCCCTCGGCATCGATCCGCGCCGGGTGGTGTGGCGGCGCGTGGTGGACATGAATGACCGGGCGCTGCGTCAGATCACCCTCGGGCTCGGCGGCGCGGGCAATGGCGTCCCCCGGGAAGGCGGCTTCGACATCACCGTCGCCTCGGAGGTGATGGCGATCCTGTGCCTAGCGGAGGATTTGGCTGATCTCGAGCGGCGCTTGGGCGACATGGTGGTGGCCTATCGGGCGGACCTCTCGCCGGTGTTCTGCAGCGACCTCAATGCGCAAGGCGCCATGGCGGTGCTCCTCAAAGACGCGCTGCAGCCCAATCTGGTGCAAACGCTCGAGAACACGCCCGCCCTGGTGCATGGCGGGCCGTTCGCCAACATCGCCCATGGCTGCAACTCCGTGATCGCCACCCGAGCGGCGCTGCGCCTGGCCGATTACGTGGTGACCGAGGCGGGCTTCGGCGCCGATCTCGGCGCGGAGAAGTTCTTTAACATCAAGTGCCGGAAATCGGGGCTGCGCCCGGCGGCGGCGGTGTTGGTGGCGACGGTGAAGGCGCTGAAGATGAGCGGCGGCGTCCCCAAGGATCAGCTTGGGCGTGAGGATGTCGCCGCGGTGGAGGCGGGCTGCGCCAATCTCGGCCGGCATTTGGAGAACCTCGCCCTGTTCGGCGTGCCCGTGGTGGTGGGGATCAACCACTTCACCGCCGACACGCACGCGGAGATCGAGGCGATCCGCGCCTATTGCGCCGAGCGCGGGGTCGAGGCGGTGCTGAACCGGCACTGGGCCGAGGGCGGCGCGGGCATCCGCGAGACGGCGGAGCGGGTGGTGGCGCTGGTGAAGGATGGGGCGGCGGCGTTCACGCCGCTCTACGCCGATGATCTCTCGCTGTTCGAGAAGATCGAGACGGTCGCGCGGCGCATCTACCGGGCGCGGCGCGTCACCGCCGATGACGCGATCCGCCGCCGACTGGCCGAGTGGGAGGCCGCGGGCTATGGCCGCCTGCCGGTGTGCATGGCCAAGACGCCCTACAGCTTCACCGCCGACCCGAGCCTGCGCGGCGCGCCCACAGATTTCGACCTGCCATTGCGCGAGGTCCGCCTCTCCGCCGGCGCGGGCTTTGTGGTGGCGATCTGCGGGGATCTGATGACCATGCCCGGTCTCCCCCGCCATCCGGCCGCCGAGCAGATCGGCCTGAACGCGGACGGCGAGGTGGAGGGATTGTTTTAGAGCGAAGTGAGCGCTCAACGCCGGCCGATGGAGCCTCAATCGACGCCGACCCGCCCCCAAAGAGGGTGAGACGGCCATGCATGGCGCGCCGCTAGATTTCCACGCTCATCTCGGGCCAGCGGTCCGCCCAGGGGGCGGCTTGCTCCAGTTGGAAGGCGAGCTCCAGCAGCATCGCCTCTTCGCCCGGCGCCGCTTGGAACTGGCTGCCGATGGGCAGGCCGGCGGCGGACCAGGTCAGTGGCACGCTCATGGCTGGGGCTCCGGTGGCGTTGGCCATGGGCGTGTAGCCCACATAATCCAACAGCAGCGGCTCTAGCGTCTCGAACGGGATCGTCGGGGCCAT
>JBCCTM010000446.1:0-1796 GCA_039198535.1 Pseudomonadota bacterium | reverse complement strand
GGCGCGGCGATCGTGCCCGTTGGCGCTGAGGCGCCGGGCCGCGATGAGGGCGGCGGGCGCAAATCCGGGCGCGAGCTTGGCGGCGCTGGCCGCCTCTTCCGCCGCCGCGGCTTCGTCGCCGGCAGCCTCCGCCGCCTCAGCGTCAGCGGTGAGCAGCGCGGCGCGGTAACGGCGGGCGGACGGGGCCTGGATCGCGCCGCTGCGCTCAGCCAGATCGAGGGCGGCGCGCGCCGCCCCCCAGGCGCCCGCGCGCAACTCCGCGTCAAACACCGCTTCGAAAGTCCAAGGCGCGGTGGGGCGCAATTGGAACGCCCGCGACGCATAGCGCCGCGCCGCCTGATCGTCGCCAATGCGCTGGGCTTGGAGGAATAGGCCCCGCAATCCAAGAAACTGGGTGTCCGGCGATGTCATCATTTCGGAGAAGTTTCGCTCCGCCTCCGCATCATCGCCGTTGAGCTGCGCGGCTTGCGCCGCGAGAAGACGCGTAAGCACGGGCTCATCCAAGAGGGCGCGCGCCTTGCGCGTCAGCCGCTGGGCCTCGGCCCCCTCACCGGCGGCGACAGCCGTCAGCCCCCGCGCGAGCGCGGTCATCCCAGCGCGCCGCCGCGAGGCGCGGCGCCGCGCGGCCATCCGGGCCGGCAAGCCCGCGAGCCGTGTGAACAATCGCGTCGCGAGCACCAAAAGCGCCGCGCCCAAGGCGAGGACCGCGAGCATGGCGCTGAGGGACGTGGACATGCGCCAACCATCCCCCTCGACGACCACCGCGCCGGTCTGGGAGCTCAGCCAATACGCCCCGCTGGAGACCAGGCTGAGCAGAACAAGAAAGAAGAAGGCGCGATACATAAGCATCCAGCTCTAAAAGCGCGCGTGGGCCACGCTCAGCGGTCGGTTCGATCCCACACCCGCCATAAAGGCCCCCTTAGTGCGCCAGCGACGATAGCGGAGCAAAACCGCCCTACCCTTCCGGCAACGCGCGCAGGATGTCCGCATAGGCCGCATCAAGCGCCGCCTGAAGAGCGACTTGCGCCTCTGCCGCAGAAATCCAAGCGCCCATGGCCGCCGCAGGATCCTCTGGCAACCCGCGCAGCTCCAGCAACGCCGCCGCGAAATCGCCCTCCCCTACGCGCGCTTCGGCGCGGGCGAGAATCGGGCCGGTCGCTTCCCCCTCCACATCGCCGACGGGCCGCACCGTGAAGACGTTCTTCATACCCGACAAAAGCCCATCGATCGCGCCATCCGCCGCAGCCCGTTGATCGGCGCGCCAGGCGGCGTCCGCCGCCTCCGGAAAGGCGGTGACCAGATCGCCGCGGGGCGGCAACCCGGCGTCGGCGTATTTTTCAAGAAGCCCGAGCCCGGGGACGCCATCGGTCATCGCCTCCAGGGTCTGATACTGCAGCCGGAACGGACGGCCAGCGTCCGCCGCGTCGCGCAGGTTCGTGAAGGCGATCATCACCGCCGTGCGTTTTGGGAGCCCTGTCAGCCGAACCGACTCAAGACGCTGCAGGCGTCTATCCGTATCCGCCCCAAGCCGCTCCGCTTCGCTGCGGGCGATATCGACCGCTTCATCCGTTTGCGCGACCCGGTTCTGCAAACGCGCCACCCGATCTTGCAATTGGGTCAGCCGCTCACCCAAGAGGTCGGCCGAGCCCGCGCCCTGCAAGGCGTCCTCCCCAGTTGTAAGAGCAGCGTCCGAGCTTGCCGGGCCGCCCGAGCGCCCCGCGCCTTCAGCCACCAAAATCACCTCGGTGAGCTGCGCTTCAAGGTCGTCCAAGCGCTCATAGAGCGCGCCGATCTCC
>JBCCTM010000445.1:0-1810 GCA_039198535.1 Pseudomonadota bacterium | reverse complement strand
GGGTGATCGGCCGGGTCGAGAGAGACCCGCCGCGCCACTGCTTTAGGACGACAGGGGAGAGGAGGCGCTTCATGTTGCGCATCAATGATATCGCGCCGGATTTCGAGGCGGACAGCACCAACGGTCCGATCCGGTTCCATGATTACATCGGCGACAATTGGGTCGTGCTGTTCAGCCATCCGAAGAATTTCACGCCGGTCTGCACCACGGAGCTCGGCTATATGGCCCGCATCGCGCCTGAGTTTGAGAAGCGCGGCGTAAAAATTCTAGGCGTCAGCGTCGATCCGGTGGAGAGCCATGAGAAATGGAAGAGCGACATCGAGGACGTCACCGGCGGCCGCGTGGACTATCCGCTGATCGGCGACCCACAACTCACGGTCGCGAAAACCTTCGGGATGCTGCCCGCCGAGGCGGGGGACACGTCTGAGGGGCGGACGCCGGCCGACAACGCCACGGTACGGACGGTGTTCGTGGTTGGACCGGATAAACGCATCAAGCTGCAGCTGACCTATCCCATGACCACGGGACGGAATTTCGACGAGATCCTCCGCGTGATCGACAGCATGCAACTCACGGCCAAACACAAGGTGGCGACGCCGGCGCAATGGAGCCCGGGCGACGAGGTGATCATCACCCCGGCGGTGTCCAATGAAGAGGCTGCGGAGAAGTTTCCCGGCTTCAAAACCGTGAAGCCCTATCTGCGGACGACACCGCAACCGAAGGGCTGAGCAATGGGTCGGACGCCGCCCTGGCTTGAGGGCGGCGCTCCGCGCGTTATTCCGCGGCGGCCGGCGGGTAGGTCTCCACCCGGGATCCGGGTTCGGCGCCGCCGACGTCGCAGCCGCTGAGCCCTGCGCGTTCGCGCGCGGTTTTGCCAATGCCGGGGTTGAAGGTGTTGGTGGGGTCAAGCTCGGCGTAGAACGCTTTCAGCGCCGGCTTGGCCTCATAGATATGGCCGACATTATGCTCGGCGGGATATTCCGCGCCGCGCTGTTCGAGCAACGCCAGCAGGTCCCGCTTGAGCGCTGCGGTGTCGACGCCCTTCTTGACCACGTAATCCTGGTGGAAGACGTGGCAGAACAAGTGCCCATAATAGATCTTCGCCACCAATTTATCTTCGATTTCCGAGGGCAAGGTCTCGAACCAGTCTCGATCGTTGCGGCGCAGGGCGATGTCGAGGGAGATGACGCCCTCCACCTCGCGCGATCTCACCGCGCCAAATCGCATGGCGGCGCCGGCGGCGGCGAAGCGATGCAGCAGGGCTTTGGCTCCGTCGGCGGCGTCGCATTCAAAGAAATCGGCGCCCTTCGCGTCGCCGATCACTTCGCTCAAGATCTGCGCGGTTTGCTTGGCGACGTCCCTGGGCGCCTGCACGATCAAATGGTGCTCGAAGCGGTCTCGATAGGCGGTCAGACGCCTCGGCAGATGCCGGGGGGTGAGGCGGGAGAAGCCCTGCATCACGAGATCGGTCAGGGCGTTCGGCACCAGGGGCAGCCGACGACAGATCGCGTCGATCCGGCCTTTGATCGTGAAAAACAACGGCAATCGGTCCGTGCCGAGCCATTTGATCATTTGGAAGGTGTCTTTGCCGTACCGCTCGGCGATCTCGAAGCAATCCCGGTGAATGTATTCGCCCAGGATCGGCAGCTGAGGCAGCTCCTTAAGCAAGCGGCGGCGCAAGGTGGTGAGGGTCTCGGTGGTCTCTGACCCGATATAAAATAGCTTCGGGTCGACGTCCGCGGGGAAGGTGTCGACCCGAACAGCGAACACGGCGAGCTTGCCGGCGCAGCCCGCCGTTTCCCGCAACAAG
>JBCCTM010000444.1:0-1883 GCA_039198535.1 Pseudomonadota bacterium | reverse complement strand
GCTGCGGCAGGGTGGAGAACAGCGCGAAATTGGCCATGAAGCCGCCGGTGAAATACTGCGCGCGCTCCGCCCCAAAATGGGCGGCCGCCGCCTCTTCCAACGCTTCATGTTCGGGATGGTTGCCGCGCAGCAGCCGGGAGGCGCCCGCGCCCAGCGGCGCGGCTTCCGCCAAAGCCGCCTCCGCCGCGGCCCGCAGGGCGGGGCTTTCGGCCAAGGCGAGGTAATCATTGGAGGCGAAGTCGACCCCGCGCCGCGGAGCCAGCGAGCGCAGGCGACCCGCCGCCTCCAGGTCAGCCAGCTGGGTCGCGTAGCGGCGGTGGGATGGCGTCGGCGCGTTCATGGGGACGGACTTTGACGTGTCGCCGCGGCGCGTCGGCTGCGGAAGCTCATTCGGCGGCGAAGACGGAGCGCAGCCTCGGCGCCGGCGGCGCGCCGCGGGCGGCGGCCTCGGCGCGGGCCTTGGCGGCGGCGCGGTCCTCGGTCTCTTGGGCCGTCAGCGCCCCGCAATCCCGCGGCTCATGCTCATGGGCCTCCATGGCCACGATGCCGAGCTTGTCGAACAACGCGCGGTCCACGTCCTCCTCCGGATTGTTGGAGGTCAGCAGCTTGTCGCCGATGAAGATCGAGTTGGCGCCGGCGAAGAAGCACATGGCCTGGGTGCTGTCGCTCATGGCGGTGCGGCCGGCGGCGATGCGCACATGGGATTTCGGCATCAGGATCCGCGCGGTTGCGATGGCGCGGACAAACTCCACCTCGTCGAGTTTCTCTTGGTTCGCAAGCGGCGTGTTCTCCTGCGCGATCAGCATGTTGATCGGCACAGACTCGGGGTGCTCCGAGAGATTGGCGAGCGTCACCAGCATGTCCACCCGGTCCATGCGCTCCTCGCCCATGCCCACGATGCCGCCGGCGCAGACCTTCATGCCCGAGGCGCGCACGCGTTCCAGCGTGTCGAGGCGATCCTGGAACGTGCGCGTGGTGATCACCTCCGCATAATAGCGTTCCGAGGTGTCGATGTTGTGGTTGTAGTAATCCAAACCCGCCTCGGCGAGGCTCGCCACCTGGTGATCCTCCAGCATGCCGAGGGTCATGCAGGTCTCCATGCCGAGCGCTTTGACCCCGCGCACCATGGCGAGCACTTGCGCCATGTCCCGGTCCTTGGGGCTGCGCCAAGCCGCGCCCATGCAGTATCGCGTGGCTCCGGCGGCTTTGGCTTTCTTGGCCTCGGCGACGACGCGGGCGACTTCGATCAACTTTGAGGCGGACAGCGTGGAGCCATTGGTGGCCGATTGGCTGCAATAGGCGCAATCCTCGGGGCAGCCGCCGGTTTTAATGGAAAGCAGCCGGCTCATCTGCACGCGGTTCGGGTCAAAATGGCGTCGATGCACGCTCTGCGCGCGGTAGAGCAGCTCCATCAGCGGCAGGGCGAAGATCGCCTCCGCCTCGGCGCGGGTCCAATCATGGCGGATGTCCGCCGTGGCCGCATCCTCTCCGCCGCCACTGGTCTCGCCGTCAGTTGTCTCGCCGCCGGTGTTCTCCAGGCCGTCCCTCGCCATCACATCCTCACGATTAGCTGCGGCGGCGATGTTTACCGCATCCGCCAGGCTTGTGAAGCGCCGGCGCGTCGATGGGCGGGGTGAGCGTGTTGTCCCGGTTGGGCGGAACGGCGATGCGCCGCGAAGATACGCCGCGAAGATACGCCGCGAAGATACGCCGCGAAGATACGCCGCGAAGATACGCCTCTTGGGGCCATTGAGGCCCCGGCGCGCCGTTCGCGATCCTTTGAGCGCGCGTCGCGTCGCATGGGCGTGGGCGCCGGGTTGGGCGCACGTCTTTGCTCCGCTCTCCAAACGGAGGGGGCCGTCCCCTCCGCCCGCAGCCGCGTC
>JBCCTM010000443.1:0-1888 GCA_039198535.1 Pseudomonadota bacterium | reverse complement strand
ATCCCTGGCCCGAGGACCCGGCGGCGGCCCCGCCCACCACGCGGGCCAAAAGACGCAAAGACTGAAGCCGCGAGCGCTGCGCCCCCTCAGCCCGTCTCGCCGCCCTGATCGGGCTCGCTCTCGCCAGCGCGCCGCGCCCGGTTCTCCTCGAGCGCGTCGGCCAAGCGCGAGCCCTGCGACGCGTGGGGCTTTTTGAAACCGAGCACATTAGCCCCGCCTCGGGCCACGGCGTCGCCCAGCGGGTCTTGGCTCTCATCTTCCGGCCTATGATCGGGCAGGTCCTGGTTGAACTCCCGTTGTTCGGCCGCGGCCACATCCTCTGGCGAGAGCTCCTTATTCGCCGCGGCGCTCTGGTCTTCGATCATCAGCGGCGGGGCCGGCAATGCGACTGGGGTCTCGGGCGCTTCCAGCGCAGGCGGGTCGGCGGCCGCGTTCGCCTGGGCGCTGGCGCGGTTCTTCGCGGCGCGGGTTTCGCTGGCGATCTCATGGAGGCGCCGCTCCGCTTCGGCCTTCTTTTCCGCCACGGCCACCCGGCGCTCGCCCAGCGCCGCGTCGAACTCTTGGCCTTCCAGCTCCGCCATTTGCGCGCGACGGCGCTTCCGCTCGCCCCGATCCGTCCAGGGCCGCCGCATCACCTTCAGATGGCTCGCGCCGAGCACCACCAGCGTGAAGCCGAGGGAGGACCCCGCCTCGATTAGTAGCGTGATCAGCAGCGCCAAGCCGGTTTGCACCCGGCCAGGCTCCGCGCCCACCAACCCGGCGATGGTCTCCGCCTGCGGGTCGGCGCTCGGGCCCACGACGCTCACGGAGGAGAGGGCGCGCCGCGTCTCGCCCAGGGCGGCCTCCAGACGGGCGGCGTCCTCCGCCACCGCCAGTTCCTGACGCAGCCGCAGCACTTCGGCGCAGGCGGCGAGGGATTCGGGCAAAGTGACGTCCGCGCATTGGCGCGTGCGGTTCCAGATCTCCCGCGGCACATCCGCATTGGCGATCGCGCCGCGGACGGCGCCGGCCGGGCGGTGCGACGGCAACAGGCCGATCTGCGTCTCCAGCCGCGCCGCCCGCTCTCTCAAAGCGTCCCGCGTCTCATTGGTGGCCTCGCGGCTCGCCGCGCTCACTTCACGGGTGGTGGTGGCGAACCCCATGGCGCTGGCGAGGGACCATGCGACGCACAGCGCCCAGATCGCCAGCGCCGCCGCCGAGAGCAGCCGCTTGCCGCCGCTCCAAAGCGCGATCACCAGAAAGGGCAGCAGCGCCTTAAACCCGTCCGCAGTCAGGCTCGCAAAGCCGTAGAGCCACTGGTCGAAGGACTGCGCGCCGAGCGTCATGCCGAAGCGGAAATTCATGAAGGCGGAGATCACGAACATGGCCGTGGCGACCGCTAGGCCGACGGCGAGCGCCGCATATTTGCCGACCCAGCTCAGCAGGTCCGCCCGCGTTTCCTGTTCCGCCGCCATCGCCGCGCCCTGTCGATCCGCCTTCGCAATGCAATATTAACCATAAGGCGGCGCGTGAGCCCAGGGGCTGAGGCGCCGCGCAGGCCGACCGACATTTGATCGCAATCGGCGATCCGCGCGGCTTCGCCGATCGATCGGTCCTCGCGATCAGCAGCAAAGGCCCTCGCCATGCTCAGATTTCTCGGATTTCACGCCATCACCGGCGTGCTCGCCGGCTGGGCGCTGCTGGCGATCTTACTGCTCTACGACGTCGCTGGCCTGGGCGGATTGATCTGGAACTCCAACGTGCCGGCCATGGCCCTGGCCATGCTGGCGGCGGTGTTCGCCATCACCTTCGGCTCCGCCGGCGTGGCGACCGGGGTCTTGCTTTTTACGTCGGACGGCGATGACGGCGACGGATAAAGCGGTTGATCGCTCGGATGCGCCCGAGGGTT
>JBCCTM010000442.1:0-1901 GCA_039198535.1 Pseudomonadota bacterium | reverse complement strand
GGAGCGGGGCCGGCGGGTCCGCGGGGGCCGGATCAGGCGGCGGCGGCGCGGGCTCGGGCGGCGCGGGCTCGGGCGGAGCGGGGTCCGGCGGCGTGTCGAACCCGGTGGCCCAGGCGCAGAACACGCTGGTTCAGGGAAATCTCGACCGCCAAATCAACAGCTTGACCACGTCGCCAAGCGTTGGAGGAACCGTGAGCGGTGGCGGCGGCGCCGGTGGAGCGGGTGGGGCCAGCGGAGGCGCGGGCGCAGGCGGCGGCGCGGCGGACCCCATCGCCACCGGCGACATCACAACCAACACGATCCTCCGTGAAGAAGAAGAGCGGGAGACCCAATTCGCCGGCGGGCTCGCGGCCACGGAGCACGCCGCCGCCGCCATCACCGGCGTGCCGCTGACCCGCGGACTGTTTGGCCAAGCCGCGCAATCCGAGCGCGCCGCATGGCGGGCTCTGGCCGGGCGGATCGCCTATTCGAGCGCCAACGCCAGCGCCAGCGCGTTTGACGGCGCGGTGGGGCCGGTGCGCGATATCGGCGACGGGATCGAGACAGGCGCGTCGTTGCCTGAACGCCGCGACACCAATCTGTTTCTCTACGGCTCCTACAGCGACATCCGGAACCGGCGGAACTTGGGCGGCGACGATCGGCGCTTCAACGGCGACGCCATCGCGGTGACGGCGGGGGTGGACCATCGCTTCGTCGAGGCGTTTACCGCCGGCCTTAGCCTGAGCGTGATCTCCACCGATCTCGACACCGCCTTCAATGACGGCGCCTATGAGGAGCTGACCTTCGCCGTCGCGCCCTACGCGGTGGCCGAGCCGACGGACTGGCTGCGCCTGACCGGGACGGTGGGCTACTCCTACGGCCGCATCGATCAGACCCGGAACTTTAGCGCCGTCTCCGGCGAGACCGCCGCCCATACGGGCTTCGCCAATTTTGAGGCGCGCGTCGCCGCGCCGTTTGACGGGCCGATCGCGTTTTCCGCCGCGCTGGGCTTGAGCGGCAATTTCCGCCATGTGGAGGCGTTCACCGAAAGCGATGGGACACGCGTCGCCTCCCGTCAGGATGTGACGCTGAGCGTAGAGCCGGAGATTGAGGCCAGCTGGCGTGTGGCGCTGGCCGAGGGCGCGGAGGTCGAACCCTTCGGCGCGGTCGCTTTCATTTGGGATCTCGGCGACACCATCAATCAAGACAACCACGCCGTGCGCGTGGGTGGCGGCCTGCGCGGCTTCGCCACCGAATGGGGCGTGACCGGCGAATTGGGCGTCTCCGCGGATTTGGGCCGAGACGATTATGAGGAGATCACCGGCTACGGCTCGATCTCCTATGGCTTCGCGCCCGGCGACGCGGATTTCTTCCGCAGCTCCATTGGCTTGGCCGCGGCGGAGGAGACTTTGGCGCTGACTGTCGGTTTCAGCTATCAGCCGGGGCCTGTGCTGCCCGGCGCTGTTCTACAGCTCACCGCCCTGGGTGATCTCACAACGGCGGAGACGGCTGGCTCGTCGCTCCAGCTCCGGCTCACCATTCCGCTCTGACCGTACCCCTTCTGACCGTATCCTTCCGCGCTAGAAAATTGACGCCGCGGCGGAACTGTCATGTATCGGAGCTGCGGTGTTCGCGCCGCGGGCGGGTCGCGTCTGTTCGGCGTCGGCTTGTGTCCTAGGTTCAAAATCGAACTCAGATACAATGACGCGATGGACCCTTCTGAGGGGCCAAGACGCGGAACAAGAGGGAGCGAGCGGGCCGGTGTATGATCATGTGATGAGCTTTGGCCATGGCGATGAGATCGACGCGCTGCGGGACAGCGTGCGCCGCTTCGCCCAAAAAGAGATCGCGCCGCTGGCGGCGGAGATCGATCGCACCGATGAGGCGCCGTATCAACTCTGGCCGAAGATGGGCGGGCTGGG
>JBCCTM010000441.1:0-1910 GCA_039198535.1 Pseudomonadota bacterium | reverse complement strand
GATGCGGCGGCGGATGCGCGCCGCCGCCGCCCGCATCGCCGCGGAACGCGCCCCTCCAGAGCTGGCCCCCCAAGAGCTGGCCCCCCACGAGCTGGCCCCCCGCGCGCGCTTTCCCCGATGGGCCGAGTGGCCGAGGATCGGAGGCGCGGCCAAAGGCTGGGCGGCGATCAGCGGCGTCGCGGCGGCGGGCGCCCTCGCCGTCTTGCTTTTGGGCGGCGATGGGCCCGCTCCGTCGGAGCGTCGTGGCGCGGCGTTCGATCCGACCCAAGCGGTGGCGGAGGATTTCGGCTGGGGCGCGCGCCCGGAGGATGGGCTCGTGGACGACGCGCTCGCGTTGGCTGAACTCGCGTCGTCGGGCGATCTCACGGCGCTGGAGTTGTTGGATCTCGAGGACGCCGCGTTCTGGCGCTCGGCCGAGGTCGATGAAGATGCGGCGTTCTGGGACGGCTGAGCCCGAGGATTGCGCAGGCGCGAGCCGAGCGCCGGGCGATCACGTGGCGCGACGGCCAGGTTTAGTGCGCGGTCGCTTCCTGCCGTCGGCGCACGGCGCCCCAAGCGCTCGGCGCTTGCGTGTCCGCGGGGTCCGCCGGGGACACCCGATTACGCCCGCCTCGCTTGGCCGAATAGAGCGCCGCGTCGGCGCGCCGCAGAAGGCTCGGCGCGCTCTCGCCTTGCTCCATGGCCGCCACGCCGACGCTCACCGTGATGCTGAGTGGGCCTGCGGACGTCTCGAACGGCGCCCGCTCCACGGACTGTCGCACGCGGTCCGCGGCGCGCACCGCATCGTCGATCCGGGCCGCCGGCAGCGCCGCCAGGAACTCTTCGCCGCCATAACGCGCGACTAAGTCCACGCCGCGCAGCTCTTGCTTGAGGCGCTTCGAAAACTCGACCAGCACCTCGTCGCCGATCGCGTGGCCATGGGTGTCGTTGACCGCTTTGAAATGGTCGATGTCGAGCACAGCCAAGGCCACCGCCGGGGCGGGCTGCTCGCTGCGTTCGGCCACATGTCGGCTGAGATGCTGATCGGCGTAGCGGCGATTATAAAGGCCCGTAAGGCTGTCGGTCATCGCCATCCGCAGGCCCGATCGCATGCTATCGCGCAGTCGGTCGGCATAGCGCTTTCGGCGGAGCTGTCCGCGCATTCTCGCGGTCAGTTCGCTCTCATCGACGGGCCGAGTGAGATAGTCGTCGACGCCAAAATCGAGCGCTTCGGCCACGCGCTCATGATCGCCCTCATCCACGGTCAGGATCAGGCTGGACTGGCGGGTCCCGGGCTGGGAGCGGAGCGCGGTGCAGAGACGAAGGCCATCCTCCGGCTTCTCGTCCCGCCTTCCGATCCGCCCGGCGATCACATAGGCGTCGGCCGGGGCGGCGACGGAAGCGCTCAACGCTTCGCGACCGGTGGATGCGATGGTGGCGGTGACGCCGATGCGCTGCGCGAGGGCGTCCGCCATGCGCTGGGCGCGCTCAGGGCGTCCATCGACGATCATGACCCGCGCGTCGTTGATCGGCCCGCTTGGGATCGGCTCGACCTCCAGCGCGCCGAAATCGCGATGGGTCTCATCGCGGAGGCGCAGCTCATCGATCATCATCTTCACGCGCACCAGGCTGCGCACGCGGGCGAACAGCGCCAATTCGTTGGGCGGCTTGGTTAGGAAATCGTCGGCTCCGGCCTCCAGCCCTTTCAGACGATCGCTGGGCTGATCGAGGGCGGTGATCATCACCACGGGGATCATCGCCAGATCCGGGTCCGCTTTGAGAAGGCTGCAGCACTCAAAGCCGTCCATGCCGGGCATCATCACATCGAGCAGGATCAGGTCGGGGCGCTCAGCCGCGGCGACTTCGAGCGCTTCGGCTCCCGGCGCGCGTCAACCCACGATGCCCGCCTCCGCCCCCATCGAGGGCGTCGG
>JBCCTM010000440.1:0-1929 GCA_039198535.1 Pseudomonadota bacterium | reverse complement strand
TTGAAGGCTGATCTGGCGGCGCGCAAGCGCGTCCAACACATCGTCTCGGGCCGATTGCGTGAAAAAATGGCCACCCGGGAAGATTAAGCGCTCGACCGGGGCGGATGCGAAGGCGTCCCATCCCGCCATGGAGGCTGCGGGGGCGATGGGATCGTCGGCCCCCGCCAAGACGCTGAGCGGCGCGCGCAGAGGTGGGGTCGCGTCTGGCCGCCACAGCTCGGAGATCTTGAAATCCGCGCGGATCGCCGGCAGCGCGATCTCCCGTAGCGCGGCGTCGGCCGCCGCGAGCTCCGCCGTCAAGCCCAGCTCGGCCACCTGCGCCCAGAGCGCGTCGTCCGTCGCCAGATGCGCCATGGTCGCATTGGCCGCGCCAGGCCGCGGGCTCTGGGTCGGCGCCGCGTGTCCCGAGGCGAACACCCGCAGCAGCGCCGCGCGGCCGCCCGCCTCCAACGCCTGGGCCGCGGCGACGGCGATCGCGGCTCCGACGCTGTGCCCGAACAGCGCGATGGGTCGGTCCAGATACGGGCCGAGCGCGGCGAGCAGCGCCGCGACCGCGCTCGCCATATCTTCATGGGCCGCCTCTGATCTCCGCGGTCCGCGGCCGGGGGGGTGATAGGCGAGCAGCTCGATTTCGGGCGGCAGATGGGCGGCCCAGTCATGATAGGCGCTGGCGCCGCCGCCGCCATGGGGAAGGCAAATCAAGCGGATAAGCGCGTCCGAGCGGACCTCGGGACGGCGAAACGGCGGGACGCCGGATCCCCGGTTCACCGGCGGAGCCCGGGGCGCGGCGGCCGCGCCGACCAACCGCAGGCGACCCCGTTGAGTTTGCAGTGAAATTTTTGAAGCATCACAAGATATAGTAAGTCAGTGTTCCGCATCATCTATGCCTAGAGGTCGACGCCGGATGGGCGGGTCCTAGCGCGCGGATTGATTCGTGGCAATGCCGCAGCCCAGGCTAGCCACGGCGGGCGATGAACCGCCAATTGCGGCTGGGCCAACGGTATCGATCATCCTGACAAAATGGAGCCGCGCCGCACCGATCGCCCTGCGCGCCGCGCCGCGGCGGGGGACCCTGCGGTTCCGCGCACTATCTGGCGTCGCGCGCGACGCGGCGGAGACGCGTCCAGCCCCGGAGGACGCCCCATGCTCACCATCACAGCTCTCGAAAAGAGCTATCCCACGCCGCAGGGGCCGCAGCCCGTGCTGCGCGGGATCGATTTGGAGCTCGCCGCCGGCCGGAGCTTGGCGGTGATGGGCGAATCGGGCAGCGGCAAGAGCACCTTGCTGCATCTAATCGCCGGCCTCGACGCGCCAGACGCCGGCGAGATCCGCCTCGGCGATGTGGCGGTGAACCGAATGGATGAGGCGGCGCGGGCCGCCTTGCGCCGCGCCGAGATGGGCCTGGTGTTCCAGCAGTTCCACCTGATCCCAAGCCTCACCGTCGCAGAAAACCTCTCCTTCCAAGCGCGTCTCGCCGGCCGGGAGGACGCCGAATGGACCGCGCGGCTCACCGAGCGCTTGGGGCTCGCCCCTTTGTTGCAACGCTATCCCGAACAGCTCTCCGGCGGGCAGCAGCAGCGTTTGGCGATCGGGCGCACCTTGGCGGCGCGGCCGCAATTGCTGCTGGCCGACGAGCCCACCGGCGCCCTCGATGAGGCCAACGGCGACGCAGTGCTTGATCTGGCGCTCGACCTGGTGCGCGAGGCCGGCGCCGGGCTGATCATGGCGACCCACAGCGCCCGCATCGCCGCGCGGCTGGAGCGGCGGGTGATGCTGTCGGCAGGGCGGTTGCAGACCCGCGAGGCGGCGGCGTGAGCGCCGAGGATCGACACGATGTGGCGCGGCTCGCATGAGCGCGCCTTTCCGATTGTCTCTGTTGGCCTTCGCCAGCCATTGGCGCCGCCATCCCTTGCAACTGGCTGCGCTGTT
>JBCCTM010000439.1:0-1930 GCA_039198535.1 Pseudomonadota bacterium | reverse complement strand
GGTCCGCCGGCGCCGGATGGGCGCGCTTTGGGCGGTTTCTGTTTGGACCCGGCGGATGGCGCGCGGCGCAGGACGGCGTCGCCTCCCGCGCGCATGGCGTGGCGCGCGCGTTTGGCCTGTCGGGCCGGCGCGGGGCTTGGCCCGTGCTCATCGGCGTGGCCTTGGGCGCCGCCGCCGCCGCCGCGCCGCCGGTGCAGCACGCGGTGGTCGACGGGGTCGCTCGTCTGCAAAACGCCATGCTCACCCGTCCGGAGTTCGCCATCCGGCGGCTCGAAGTGGTTGGCCTTAAACACCTCTCGGAGGAGGCGCTGAAGGACGCTGTTCAGGCGGGAGCCCCCCGTCACGCTGACCGCGCCGCTTGGGCGTTTGATTATGAAGGGGCGCGTCGGCGCATCGAGGCGCTCGGCTGGGTGCGTCGCGCCAGCGTCGTGCTGCAACCGCCCCATACGCTTTCCATTGAAATCATCGAGCGGGAGCCGGCGGCGCTGTTTCGCGAGGGCGACCGCCTGACCCTGGTCGATGTGGGCGGCGCGCGGATTGCGCCGGCCCCGGCCCGCGCCGCCCACCCGACCCTCCCGGTGTTGGTCGGCCTCGGTGCGCCGCGTCGTGTAGCCGAGGCGCTGAGACTGCTCCGGGTCGCGAAGGCGGGGGGTCTCGGCGAGGCGGCGATGGTGCGGGTCGGCGGGCGCCGTTGGGACATGGAGCTGCGCGGCGGTCTGCGGGTGATGTTGCCTGAGGAGCGTCCGCAGGCGGCGCTGGAGCGGGTGGCGGCTTGGGCGCGAGACGCCGCCTTGCTCGAGCGCGGATTTGAAGTGCTCGATATGAGGCTGCCGTTCGCGCCGACCGCCCGGCCTCGCCCAACGCCGCAGGCGACGCAAGCCGACGTCTCGACGCGATCGGTTGAAACATCCGAGACCGCGCCGCGAGATTAGCCTCGCGCCAGAGCCCGGGGCGCGCGTCAAGCCTTGACAGAACACCGGGGACAACGAGCTTCCGGGCCATGATCACGGCCCTTCTTGCTGGCGCGATGACGCCTACTCTTCTGCATCGCATGGTTTCGGCCGGCGGCTCCGGCGGCCTTGCGCCCGCGGACGCCGACCGGGGGGGCGCGTCGCCGTCTTTCGCCTTGGCGGCCGCGATGCGGAGCCGGTTGGCGACGGCGGCGAAGGCGGGGCCTGTGGCGTTAATCGACGTCGGCGCGGACAAAATTGCGTGCGCCGCCGTCACCGTCGACGGCCGCGGCGCGCCCGCGCGGGAGGCGACGGGCGGGCCCCGCGGCGAGGGGCCGCCGGTGGACGACCCTTTGGCGCGCCTGCGCATGCTGGGTCTGGGCGTCGTCCGCTCGGACGGCGTGGAAAACGGCGCCATCACCGATCTGAGCGCCGTCGGCAAAGCGATCCGCGCCGCCGCGAACCAGGCGGAACGCGAGGCGGGGGTGCGGCTTTACGCAACGGTGGCGCGGCTCACCGGAGAACAGCCGAGCAGTCACCCTTTGGGCGGGGAAGTGGCCCTGCCGCGCCAGAAGGTGTCCGCCAAGGATATGGCCGCCGCCATCAGCGCCTGCCATCCCCCGCCCTTGGAGGAGGGCCGCCGCGTGCTCGACGTCGCCCCGGTGCGCTGGACTGTGGATGGCGAGCCCAATATTCGCGCGCCGCTGGGCTTCGCGGGTCGACGCCTCGGCGTCGATCTTCATGTTCTCACCGTCTCCGAAAGCGCGGTGCGCAATTTGGCGCAGTGCCTCGCCTCGGCGGATTTGGAGGTGTCCGGCTTGGTCAGCGGTCCATTGGCGAGCGGCCTGGGCTGCCTCGCCGCGGAGGAGCGGGATGACGGAGCCGCGGTGGTCGATCTCGGCCATGGCGCCACCGCCGTCGGCTTGTTCGTCCGGGGCGCGTTTGTGTTTGCGGACGTGATCCGACTGGGTGGCGCGCAG
>JBCCTM010000438.1:0-1936 GCA_039198535.1 Pseudomonadota bacterium | reverse complement strand
CCTTCCGCTGCGGCGGCGCGCATGGCGGGGATGCAGACCGTATCGAGATAGGCGTCCGCACGGCCGCGGTAGTCGCGCGGCACGACATGGGCGCCGAGAAAGCTCGTCACCACGCTCACGGGCCGTTCGGCGGCGATGCGGCGGGCGGCGCGGAGCATGCGGAGCTCGGTCTCGATATCGAGGCCGTAACCCGATTTCACTTCGATGGTGCCGACGCCCTCGGCGATCAGACGGTCGGCCCAGCAGAGCGCTTCGGTCAAAAGAGCGTCTTCGCTCGCAGCGCGGGTGGCTTCCACCGTCGAGAGGATCCCGCCGCCGGCCTGGGCGATCTCGGCATACGTCGCGCCATTCAAGCGGGCCTCGAACTCGGCGGCGCGCTGGCCGGCATGGACGATATGCGTGTGACAGTCGATGAGCGCAGGGGTCAGAAGCGCGCCGTCGAGCGCTGTGGCCGGCAGGCGCGCGTGTTCGGCCGGTATCGCGCCGGATGCGCCGACCCAGGCGATCGTCCCGTCTCTGATGGCGACTGCGCCCCGGTCGATCAGCCCGTAGGGTGCATCTTGCGCTGGATCCATCGTGGCAAGCGTTGCGCCGGTCAGCAGGAAACCCGTTTCTGGCATCGCCCTTCGCTCTCCTTCAGCCGCCGCGTCGCGGGCGGAGCCTAGGTCGGTGCGCGCGCCGTGCCTAGGCTGTGTGGA
The DNA here is from genome assembly GCA_039198535.1 of Pseudomonadota bacterium. Classification (GTDB taxonomy): domain Bacteria; phylum Pseudomonadota; class Alphaproteobacteria; order Rhodobacterales; family Rhodobacteraceae; genus JALEGB01. Next base: position 1,238 of record JBCCTM010000438.1, on the reverse strand, counting down.
CAAAAGGGATTCCCTGCGGGCCCATGGCGTGATTCAAGGCTGGGATTTGGGAGCCCGCCTTGGACCGAGACCTCATCGACGACGCCACCTGGGAGCTGATCGCGCCGTTCCTGCCGCCAGAGCGCGGTCGGCGCGGTCGGCCCGCGATAGACAACCGCCTCGTTCTGGAGGGCATTTTTTGGGTCGCGCGGACCGGCGCGCCGTGGCGCGATCTGCCGGAGCGGTTCGGGAATTGGAACTCCGTTTGGCGGCGCTTCGCGCGCTGGCGAGACGCGGGTCTCTTCGAGGCGATCCTCGAGGCGCTGGCCACCAGCGGTGCCGGTGACACCAAGCTGCAGATGATCGACAGCACAATCGTCCGGGCCCACCAGCACAGTGCCGGGGGCTCAAAAGGGGGAGTCATCTGAACGCTTTGGGCCAGTCCCGCGGTGGCTGGACGACCAAAATCCACTTGATCGCAGATGCCAACGGACTGCCGCTCGGCGTGCATGTGACGCCGGGCCAGACCGCGGACATCGCCGCCGCCGAGGACGCTCTGGCGACGGTTGACGCGCGCCCGAAGGAGTTACTGGCTGACAAGGGATACGACGCCGATGATCTGCGCTTCGAGTTGCACTCGAACGGCACGCGCCCGGTGATCCCGTGGAAGAGCAACCGCCTCGCACCGGGACAGCTGGATCGCGAAACATACCGCCTGCGCAACCGGATCGAACGCATGTTCGGCTTCCTGAAGCACTTCCGGCGCCTCGCCACGCGCTACGACAAGACGGCCGCCAGCTTCCTCGGCTTCATCCATCTCGCCGCAATCCACCGCTGTATGCGTTTTGTCCACACGGCCTAGATGGCGGGCGGCACGGAGGATCATGGGGTGATCTGCGTCGTAGTCCTCACCGCTCAAGCTCGCCGATGCTGCAATGATCCGCTTCATCAACATCGAGTCATCGGCTTCGCCCTTCAAGCGAATCTCCGGCTCGAGAAACGCCGCTTCGATCTGGCTCAACGTTGCTGCGCGTCCGCCGCTGAGTTTTCGCCAGAAGAGATCGTCGCTTAGGAACCTGGGCAGGATGTGGTCGATGACGATCAGGCGCACCTTGAAACGGGACTGGCTGGTCGCCCGTTCAAAAATGGCACAGGCGACGTCGTCAAATGCGTGCGTGTAGTCGATGACGATCAGAGTGTTTCGCTGGATTTCCCAATTCATCCAAGGCTTGGGATCACAGGCATGCGGCCTTCCTGGG
>JBCCTM010000437.1:0-1937 GCA_039198535.1 Pseudomonadota bacterium | reverse complement strand
CGATGGGCAGTTTCTCCTCATCGACGGGCCGCAGCGAGTTCGCCCCAAGCCCGATCCGAACCAGACGAGACCGAAAAAGACCGCTAGGAGAACGCCATGCCCGCGATGACGACCGCCCTCCCCCTCGCCAAGCCCCGCGGCCTTCGGGTGTTTAGCCTGAAGAGCTTGACCATCGCCGCCATTGGCGCGGCCGGCGTGCTGGCGCTGGGCTCCGGCGCGGCCCGGGCCGACACCGGCGCTCTCTCCCTGTCGCTCAGCCTCAATGGCGGTGCAGCGCCGCTGGTGAAGGTGCATCACGGCCATGGCAATTACGGCGGCTCCTGCGCCGCGGCGGCCAAGACGGCGATCAACACCTTTGTGCCACGCACCAAATTTCGCGCCACCGGCGGCCCGCGCCGGGCCTGTCGCGAAGCGATCTATCAATGTGAGAAGCGGCTCAACATCCAGCGCCGGCAAACGGGATTTGGCTTCCCGCTGGCCCGCTGCGTGGTGCTCGAGCAGGGCAAGCCCGCCTTCAAGCCGGTGCATAAGCCCAAGCCGATCTACAAGCCGAAGCCGGTGCTGCAGACGCGCTGCGTCGCCAAAGCTTTCACCCGCCGCGGCTTTGAGCTCGCCGGCACCAGGGCGGCGGAGCAGCGGCCGCGGGAGCGGGGCGCCTGCCGCGCGGCGCTGCGGAAATGTGAAGTTCGGTTGGATCGTAAGCGCTATGCGGACGGCCGCCGCTACCCCTACGCCCGCTGCGACGTGGTGCGCACCAAGCGCGTGGCTTTGAAGGGCCGCTACCACTAAGCCGCGCCGGCGGTATCGAAGCGCCGCTCTCCGATCATCGGAGGGCGGCGTTTACGCGTTGGGATCTCGGGGCTGCAGATGGGGCGCGACCATCTCCGCGAAGCGCTCCACAAATTCTGGGAGTTGGCCACGGTCCTCGAGGAAGCGCTCATGGAGCATCAAGCCGCGGAAAAACGTGCGGCAGATCCCCCAGACGACCCGCAGATCCGCATCTCCCCGCTGGGACAGGAAGATTTGCGCCACCCCGTCCGAGATCGCGGCGTCCCAGCGCTGCAGCCGAGGCTCCAGCAGATCGCGCAACTCATCGTCTGTGCGCGTGGCGACCAGGATCTCAATGAGCGCGCGGCCCTCCATCGTCTCCAAAATGCGCGACCATGAGGCGTGGCAGTACGCTTTGAAAAAGGCTGGCCAATCCGCCTCACGCCCTTCCGTCGCCAGCCGCGCCTTCACGGAGGCGTGGAGCTTCGCCGCGCCGCCCACGGCGCCCTCGAAGAGATGATCCACCGTCGCTTCGATCAGCAGCGTCTTGCTGGCGAAATGATGGGTCAGCGCGCCGCGCGACATGCCGGACAGCTCTTGCACCCGAGCGATGGAGGCCTCCGCGTAGCCATGGCGGTCGAGCGCCTCCACCATCGCCACGCACAGCCGACGGCGAGCCGCTTCAGATTTGAGGTTGCGCCGCGTGGGCGCGTGGGCGTCGTTCATGATCCGCGTTCTTCATGGCGGCATATACTGCCGCTTGCCTGTGTCGCAGATCGGGGCTAGCAAGACAAACCGAACGTTCGGTCTGTTTTCTGGGCCGCGACATCGAGGCGGGGACCGATGGCCGAAAAGCAAGCGATCCGGGTCGGCGGCGCGGCCGGCTTTTGGGGAGACGCGGACCACGCCACGGCCCAGCTTTTGGAGAGCGGGCCGCTTGATTTTCTTGTGTACGATTACCTGGCCGAGATCACGCTCTCCATCATGGCGCGCGCGCGGGCGAAGGATCCGAGCCAGGGCTATGCGCGGGACTTTCCCAAGACGCTCGCCCTTCATCGGCGGAACCTCAACGCGCGCGGGTTGCGCGTTATCGCCAACGCCGGCGGCGTGACCCCAAGCGCCTGCGCCGCGGCGCTGCGGGAGGAGGCGCAGGCGCAGGGGGTCGACCT
>JBCCTM010000436.1:0-1938 GCA_039198535.1 Pseudomonadota bacterium | reverse complement strand
CTGCCCGCCGCCTTCGATCCCGCGATCGGCGACGACGAGCCGGACCCGGCCGGCCCCCGCCTCACGCCGCGGGCCTTGTTGGAGGCGCTGGAGCGTTTGGAGGCGGCGGGCGCGGTGGCGACGGATCGCTTACGTTTGGCCTATGGCGCGCACGCATCGGCTGAGTCAGGAGGCGTTTGGGGCAGGGTCGAGGTGTATCGCGGCGCGCTTGAAGCCTCGGACGCCGCGTTTGAAGAGGCGGTCTTGCGAGCGCTGGCGCGCGCTGATCAAGGGGGGCGGCGCGCGAGCATGGCGCGCCTTCTGGCCCCGGAGATCGCCGTGCGCGCCTTGCCGGAGACCACAGATCCCAGCGCGCGGTCGCCCGGTGACCTCCGCGCCGTGTCGGGACAGGCGCTGCGCTGGGCGCTGCGTGCGGGCGGCGAAGCGGAGGCGGCGGCGGCGATCGGGCGTCGGGCCGACGCCGCCGCGGGTCCGGGGATCCCCGGGACCCCACGCTCCACCGTGGAACGCGCGCTCGACGATCTGATCGCGCCTCTCGACAGCGATCCCCTCGATCCGGCGACGCTGACCGCGCTCGCCCGCGAGGCTGACGCCGGAGACCGCCGCGCCGCGTTCATCGCGGAAGCCCGACGTATCTTGGGCGGCGCGGATCGACGAACGGGCGGGGCCGGACCGTTTGATCCTGGAGCGATGAGCGATCCGTTCAGCGGTTTTTCCAGCCGCGAAGACGGCGCAGAAGGCGATGCGCTGAACGGGCCCGGGCCCTCGGCCCGCTCCGATCCGAGATGGGAGATCGCGGCCGGTCGCGGCGCCTTGACGGCGATCGATGCGGCTTCCGGCCTGGGCGCGTTGCCCGCCCCAGGGGACCCGGGGGCTTTTGACGCCGGGCTCATCGCGGTGGAGACCTTCGCCGCCCTTGGTTGGACCAGGGACGCGCGCCGACTGGCGGCGGAGATCGCGGCCTCGCTCTAAGCCGCGCCCGTGATGCAAGCGGTCGCGTTATCCGCGCCTTAACCTGGGACGGGGCAACACTCCGCCATGGGAGAGTTCATGGCGGCTTCCCTCAGCATAACGCGTTCTCCTGTCTGATTTTCCTGGCGAGCCTCACGCATGACCGAGACGCCCCGATCCCCCCATGGCCCCCGCGCGCCCCATGCCGATGATCGCGCGCGCATCGACGCCTATCTCAGCGCGCGCTCAGCGGAAGGCGCGGCCGCGACCACCCTCAGCGCCTATGGACGCGAGTTGGCGCTGATCTCCGCCGAACTTCCGAGTGGCTTAATGGCGGCCGACGCCGACGCTCTCCTGGCGCTGAGCGCATCTTGGGCGGAAAGGCTGGCGCCGCGGAGCCAAGCGCGCCGCCGATCCACCTTACGCGGCTTCTACGGGTTCGCTCGGCTCGAGGGCTGGCGCGGGGATGACCCGACGACGCGGCTGCGCGCGCCCACTCCGCCCAAAGCCCTGCCGAAGCCCCTCAGCCGAGACGATATCGAGCGGATCACCTCGGCGACATGGCGACTACCGCCGCCGGCGGGCGCGCGAGCGCGGTGCCTGCTGGAGCTGCTTTACGGCGCGGGCCTGCGCGTCAGCGAGGCGGCCGGCCTGCCGCTCGCCGCCGTCACCGGCGCGTTGCGGGGCGGGCGGGCGACGCCGCCGCTTGGCGATCATCCCCCGATTTTTCTCCAGGTCACCGGCAAGGGCGGACGGGAGCGTCTGGTCCCGCTCTCTGACGACGCGATCGCAGCGCTCGAGGCGTGGATCGCCATTCGTTCGGAAGGCCCGGGCGCGGCGGGGCCGCATTTGTTTCCCTCACCCCGCGCAGGAGGCGCCGCCCTCAGCCGGGAAGCGGTGTTCCAATTGATTAAGCGTCTCAGCGCCATCGCCGGCGTGCCGCCGGAGCGAGCCCATCCCCACGCCTTCCGCCACGCCTTCGCGACG
>JBCCTM010000435.1:0-1951 GCA_039198535.1 Pseudomonadota bacterium | reverse complement strand
GGTTCGTGCTGCATGAGGTCTCGCCTGGCGGCCTTACGAGGCCGCCAAGCGCTCCGCGGCGAAGGCGGCGCGTTGGGGGTCGGGCCATTGGATGAACACCATGGCGGGGCTTTTCACGCCCTCGCGCTTAACCAGATCCGACAATTCGCCGAGCGCGCCATGCAGACGGCGGCCGCCGCGGCTCTCCGCGCCCTCCACGATCGTCACCGGCGCATCCTCGGGCGCGCCTTGGCGCAGAAGGTTGGCCTGGGTCTCCGCGGACGAGCGCACGCCCATATAGACGGCGAGGGTGACGCCAGGGCGCGCCATGCCGGCCAAGTCGGGCTCCGCCGCGCCTTCGGGGCTCGCGCCGGTGGTCAGCACCAGATGGCGCGTCGCTCCGCGATCGGTGGGGAACAGCCGCGCCTCCGCCGCCGCGGCCAACGCCGCCGTGACGCCCGGCACCACCTCCCAATCCACCTCCGCCGCCTCGCAAGCCGCGGCCTCCTCCGCCGCTCGGCCGAACACCAGGGGATCGCCGCTTTTCAGCCGGACCACGCGCTTGCCCTCCCGGGCGGCCGCGACGATCACGCCATTGATCCGGCTCTGCGGCCACTCGAGCGCCGAGCCGTGGCGTTTGCCGACAAAGACGCGCTCCGCGTCCCGTCGCGCCAGCTCCAAGACGCCCGGATCGACGAGGCGGTCGTAGAAGATGATGTCCGCCTCTTGCAGGCGTTGCACGCCGCGCAAGGTCATGAGATCCGCCGAGCCGGGGCCGGAGCCCACCAGGCTCACCAGCCCCTTCTGCTCGACCTCTGGCGCCTCGGGCCCACCGGCTTCAATGGCGGCTTTCAGCAGGCGCGCCGCCTCTTGCTCCCGTCCCGAGGCGAACATCCGCCGCGGCGCTTCATTGAACACCCAGCGCCAAAACACCCGGCGCTTGTCTTTGGAGATCCGCCGAGCCACCGCGTCGCGTAAGCGCCCGGCGAGCGAGACCAGATCGCCCAGCCGCGGCTCCAGCATTTCTTCAAGACGGGTCTTCACTTGGCGCGCCAACACCGGGGCGGCTCCTTCGGTGCCGATGGCGACAACCAGCGGATCCCGGTCGACGATGGCGGGGGTGATGAGGTCGCAAAGGTCGGGGCGGTCGACGACATTAACAAGCTTTCCGAGGCTTTTCGCCTCCGCTGCGATGGCGGCGTCGGCCCCGGCGCAGCCGGTGCACACGAACACGATCCGCGCTTCCGACAGCGTCTCCCGGTCGGAGACCGCCGAGACATGGCGCGCGCGCCCCTTACGCACCAAGCCCGACAATTCATCGTCGAGCTCCGGCGCGATCAACGCGAGATCCGCCTCGGTCTTTAGCAGGAGGCGCGCTTTTTGCGCCGCCTGTTCTCCGCCGCCGACGATCGCCACCGTGCGGTCGGCGAGATCGATGAACATCGGAAAGGTTTTCATGGACTAGCCTGGCTAAGCTCAACGCGACACATCGCCCACCCCGGCGCGATGCGGCCCGTTGGTCGCTGGTTTCGCAGTACGGCAAAATAGCGCGGTCGGCGCCGTTTAAGCCCGTCCTTTTTCAGTGTCGCCGCCGAAAACTTGGTCTCTCTCGCGGTTCCCGGCTGGGCAAATATTCGCTTTGCGTAAAAGATATGCGGGCGCGCTGCGCCGGCGCCGCCGCCATTGGCAGCCGCGAGGACGCGGGATGTCGCGGCTTCTTTACCTTGGCGAAGCCGCGCGCTTATCTCCGATCGATCCAGAGGCCCCAGGCGGGCGAAGCGGGAGGGGCGGGTGAGGTGTCGACTTAGGACTGCGGAGGGTTTGAGAATGGGCGGGATCACACGCCGAAGGTCGCGTCGAGGCGCGCGCGCCCCTCTGGCCTCAAGTTTGGCGACGGTGGTCGTCGCCTGCAGCGTGGCGCTGCTCAGCTCATCGCCGATCAAGGCTCAGGAGAGCGCGTCGGTCTCCTGAG
>JBCCTM010000434.1:0-2025 GCA_039198535.1 Pseudomonadota bacterium | reverse complement strand
GGAGGCGGCGCGGCGGGACCCAAGCCTGCGCGACGCCGCCGCCAGCCGCGCCGCCCACAGCGCCAATTTCGGCGCCACCCAACCCGCCCGCCGCGCCCCCAACCACCAGGACGACCCCCCGGAGGCCCCTAATGAGACGACTGACATTGGGACCTTGCAAGCGCTCCCGCAGGAGGCGCGCTCGGTAAACCCGCTCAACCCGGGCTCTAACGATGCGCCGGGGTCTGAGCCCATGGCGCTCCGAGAGCAGCTAGAGCCACAGGGCGTGTCGCCCGACGAAACGACGCTGTTGACGCCACGGCTCCGGCATGTGCTGGGTCTGCCAGAGGACTTTAGATACGGCGATGATGTGATCGACGACGCCCGGGTGCTGATGCGGCTGGGCGAGAGCAGCTACGAGGCGGCCACCCGTTCCGCGAAGCGGTTTGCGGCCGCTCAGAAGCGCCTGGAGCGAGAAAGCGCCGCCCTACGGGAAGCGGCGGCGGCGCAGGGCGATCCGACGGCGTACCTGTCCGAAACCGACCGACGGGCCATCAACGTGCTGGCCCTGGGGCGCGAGGCGCGGGCGGCCCTGCCCAGACGCGACGCTGAACTCGACGCCGAGGCCGCGCAGGTGTTCGACGCGCTGCAGGAGGTGGTCGAGGCCCGCATTACGCCGGCGGCGGAGTTGCTGGTCAGCCGTCTCCATCGCAGCCGGAAGCGGTTGCTGGCGATCGACGCGCGGATGCAAGAGATCGTCGGGCGCGCGCCGGCGGATCTGGTAGACGATCTGCTGGCGGGGGCGCTCTCCGGTCAACTGGGTGGGCCACGTCAGGCCTTCAGTCCCCGGGAGGAAGCGCTGGCCGAGGGCCGCGGCTTTGCGGCGCTGCGGGCCGAGTATGAAGCGCTGACCCAGGAGAGCGCGCGGGTCGCCGGCCGCGCGGTGGCGATCGCTTCGGCGCTGGGCGCCCCGGCGCAGTATGGCGATCCGATCGGCCCCGCGATCGAACCGTTCTTCGCGATCCAGCGGAAGACCGAGGGACAGCGCGGGGAGATGCGCCAGGCGCTGTGGCTGGCCGCGTCGGCCGCGGAGGCTATGGCCCGGGCGGAGCGGGCGTCGAACCCCACCGAACGGCTGAGCTTGCTGGCGGAGGCGAGCGAGCGGCAGGCTGAGGCGAGCCGGCGCCGCCTGCGCGCGGAGCAGACCGACTGGGCGCGGTTCTACGGCGATTACGTCGAGCCCGCCTTGCTGGGCGCGGATTTGGCCACCGCGGTCGCGTGGGGGCCCACCACCGCCCTGGCGCGCCAGGTGGCGACACGCGCGGCCGGTCTCGGCGCCCGGATCGGCGCCAACCGCGCCACCGCGCTGCTGGTCACGGCGGCCCTGCTGGCGGCCCCATCCGACGCCGAGGGCGTCCCTCGCGCGAGGGTGAGCCGGCTGCTGCGGCTGAGCGACGACGCGTTGGCGAAGCAGGTTGATCTCGGCCAGTTGGAGCACATCCAAGGGCGCTTGCACCACCCGCTAAGCTTTGGCGTCGTCAGCAAGCCTCTGACGACCGGAAGAAAACCGCTGCTGTCAAAAAAGGCGACACGCACCATGAGCCAGAGCAAACTGGTCGAGATCTTGAAGGCTTTTCAGGCCGATCCGAAGCTCATGGCGCAAGCGGTTGCGCTGATTGGCGCCGATGGAAAGACGCCTCTCAGGCAACTTTCGCGTCTCTCGCAGAAGGGCAAGGTCTTAAAGGCAGACGGTTCGGTGGCTGCCGCAGCTCGGACCCAGTCTTTAATAAAAGCTCGGGCTTTTCACTCTCGTGTCATCACGCCAGTTCAAATAACTCTTCAGCGGCAAGCCACAGACGCGTTTTATTTGGAAGCTCGCACCCGAGCGCTCAAGGCGAACCCTCGGTTGAAAGAAGCCGATCTGACGGTGGAGAAGCTGTTGGCCCGCCCGGGCGAGCGTGAGCACTATCTCGCGGAGGTGATGGAGGCCGACATCCGCACGCTCGAGGCACTAGGCGTCGCCGCCGACCAGGCCGAAGCTTTGGT
>JBCCTM010000433.1:0-2026 GCA_039198535.1 Pseudomonadota bacterium | reverse complement strand
TCGAAGCCGGCGTCAGCGCCTATGTGGTGGACGGGCTGAAAAAGGAGCGCATTAAGCCGGTGCTCGACGCGGCCATCGCCCGCTTCAATAAATTCAACCGCATGCGCACGGAACTCGACGCCACCAAGGCGGCGTTGGCCGAACGCAAAATGGTCGACCGCGCCAAGGGCCTGCTGATGTCGGCCAAAGGGCTCGACGAGGCCGAGGCCTACGCGCTGCTCCGTAAGACAGCGATGGATCAGGGAAAAAAAATCGGCGAGGTCGCCGCTTCTCTGGTGACGGCGGCGGAGCTGCTAAAATGAGCCCCACGCGCGTCAATTGCGGCTTCCTGCCTTTGGTCGACTGCGCCCCGCTTGTGTTGGCGCGGGAGCTCGGCTTCGCGTCGGACGAAGGTCTCGATCTGCGGCTCGTCAAAGCGAAGTCCTGGGCGGCCGTCCGCGACAAGCTCGCCCTTGGCGTGCTCGACGCCGCGCAGATGCTATCCCCGACGCCCATCGCCATGTCGCTCGGCCTCGGCGGGATGCCCACCCGGATCGACGCGCTGAGCGTCTTGTCGGTGAACGGGGATGTGATCGGCGTGTCGCCCGCGCTGGCCGACGCCATGCGGGCCCAGGGGCCGAACGGCGGCGCGCCAACCCTCGGCGAAGAAGCCGCCGAGGTGGGCCGGCGCCTGATCGCCGCCGCGCCTAAGCCGCTGACCATAGGCGTCCCCTTCCCGTTCTCGATGCACGCCGAATTGCTCACCTATTGGCTGGGCGCGCTGGGGCTCCGCCAACCGGAGGATCTCCGCGTCCGAACCATCCCACCGCCGGCGATGCCCAAGGCGGTGGCGGCCGGGGAGATCGACGCGTTTTGCGTGGGCGAGCCTTGGGGCTCGTTGGCCGCGGCGGCGGGCGTTGCGGAACTGGCGCTGCCGGGCGCCGCGATCTGGGGCTTCGCGCCGGAAAAAGTGCTCGCGGTGAGCCATGCCTGGATCCATGGGAACGCGGAGACGGTCGGTCCGCTCCTCCGCGCCGTGTGGCGCGCCGGCCGCTGGCTTGGCGATCCCAATAACGCCATGACGGCCGCGGAATTCCTCTCGCGCGCCGCCTATGTCGGGGTCTCGGCCGAGGTGATCGAGCGCACGCTGCGGGGACGCATGCTGGTCTCCCCCAGCCTGGGCGAGCGCGCGACGCCTCGCTTGGTCGAGTTTTTCGACGGAGCCGCCACCTTCCCTTGGCGCAGCCAAGCGATTTGGATCGCGGTGCGCTTGGCGGAGCGGAACGGCATCGATCCAGAAACCGCCGCCCAAGTCGCCCGGGACTGCTTCCGCACCGATCTTTACCGGGCCACGCTCGGACCCATCGGCGCGGATCTGCCCGCGGCGTCGGAAAAACTCGAGGGCGCGCTCCTCGCGCGGACCGCCGTCGCCTCGTCTGTCGGAGAAATGTATCTGGGCCCCGACAGATTCTTCGATGGAAAGATCTTTGATCCCAAGGATTGGGGCCGGTGACGGCGCCCATGTGTTGAGCGAAGCCGCAGAAACCCAGCCTAGACTTTAAGCAAACTTGGGAATCTGCTCGATTTTGTGACTTTTTCCTTGATGTGCGCTCGCCAATCGGGTTTCGGTCCGCTGAGCACGGGCAAGGACGTCCGCGCATTGGAAACGTCTCCGATAGAATAGCCGAGCAAAGCCGCTCGTAGCGTCGTGACCCTTCACGACCCTGCGTGGCGGCTTTTTGTCATTCGCCCAGGCGCAGCCCTCATGGCGCCCCTGGGAACTCGAGGAGCACTCGATGGGACTGAAGACCCTAGCCATCGCCAGCGTCATGGCGCTCGCAGGCGCCACGGTCGCCTCCGCCGACATCTTGGATGTCGAAAAGGAAGAGCTGAAGTTTGGCTTCATCAAGCTCACGGATATGGCCCCGCTCGCCGTGGCCTATGAGCGAGGATATTTTGAAGATGAGGGCTTGTTCGTCACGCTTGAGGCGCAGGCGAACTGGAAGGTCCTGCTGGACGGGGTGATCGACGGCCAGCTGGACGGCGC
>JBCCTM010000432.1:0-2032 GCA_039198535.1 Pseudomonadota bacterium | reverse complement strand
TGATCGCACAAGCGCTGATGGAGCGCTTTGACGGTGATGAGGTGACGGCGGAAGCGTTCTTTCCCAGGGTGGTCAACCCGGACGCGCCGGGCTCGGGCCAAGCGCGGGACGCGGCGCGCGCCCGGGAGAGCCGTCCCTATGAGAACCTCAGTCTCGATCTGACCGCGCCCGTTTGGGGCCCGGGCTTCGGCTCTGGCCCGTTGATGAACAGCGCCACGTCGGCCGGCAGCAACAATTGGGCGTTCGCCGGCGATCGCACCGGCTCGGGGGCGGCGGTGGTCGCCAATGATCCGCATCTCGATATCCGGCGCCTGCCCGGGCCCTGGCATCCCGTCGGCCTCTTTACAACGGACGGCCTCCGCGCCGTCGGGGCGAGCGTGGGCGTGCCGGGGCTCTATGTCGGACGCACGGATCGGCTCGGCTTCGGCGTCACCGTCGGCTACGCCGATACGCTCGACCTCTACATCGAGACCGTGGATCCCGAGCGCCCCGGCTTCTACAGGGAGCCGGGCGAAAGCGCGTGGCGAGAAGCGACGGCGCGCCGCGAAGAGATCCGGGTGAAGGGCTTAGGCGACGATCCGGGCTGGACGGAGACGTTGATCGTGCGGGAGACGCCGCGCGGGCCGCTCTTGCCCGATTTCGGTCTGATTGGGCGGGCCGATCGGGCGCTCAGCCTCCGGTGGTCCGTCGCCGCCGACGCCATGACGACCCGCCCTCATTTCCGCTTCGAGCCGTTCCTCCGCGCAAACGACGCCGCATCGGCGATCGCCGAGATCGAGCGCCTCGGGGAAGCCTCGCTCAATTTCGTGGTGGGGGACGCCTCCGGTTCGATCGCCCGGCGCGCGATCGCTTTTTTGCCGGACCGCGCCGAAGGCGATGGTTTGACGCCGCGGCCCGCGTCCCCCGACGATGCTTGGCGCGGCTTTCTATCCGGGGCGGCGTTGCCGGGCGAGATTGATCCGACCCGCGGTTGGACGGGCACGGCCAACCACGCCGTCGCGTCGGCCGATTTCGGACGCCCTTTCTCCGACATCGCCGCCCCGAGTTGGCGGTATCGGCGCATGGCGAGCCTGTTCGACGGAGACGCGCCGCTGACCACGCGGCTGGCCGAGCGGGCGCAGCGCGACGTCGCCAATCCGCTCGCCGAGCGCCTGGCCCCTTTGTTCCAACGCGCGCTCGCGCAAGATCCGGAGCGCCTTCTCGAGACCCAAGCCGCCGCTGAGATTCTGGGCGCATGGGATCGATTTGACGAGGCGGACGCGGCGGGCCCGCTCGTGTTCCAAGAGATTCTGCGCAGCGTCTCCTTGCGGCTCTATCGGCCGAGCCTCGGCAAGCCGCTCGCGGAGCGCATGCTCGCGCAACGCGCCTTTTGGCAGGAGCGTCTGGCCCATGCGCTTTGGAATCCAGGCGGGCCGATTTTTGAGCGCGCCGGCGTCGAAGGCGTGGCCGGGCGGGACGCGCTGATCCGCGCTGCGACCGTGGAGGCCATGCGCCGCTTGGAGCGGCTCCATGGCGGCGACCCGAGGCGTTGGCGCTGGGGCGATGCGCAGCGCGTCGCCTTGAGCGGCCCTATCCCCGCGGAGGGTTACCTGGGCCTTCTCAGCCGCCCGCTGGGCGCGCGCCTGGTGGAGATCTCCGGCTCCGCCGAAACCCTCGACCGCGCGCAGGGCGACTTCCTCCGCGCCGATCCCGACCAGAAACTCGAACAGATCTCCAACGCCACCAGCCTTCGGGTGGTGGTGGATCTGGCCGATGATGAGAAGGTGAGGGCGGTGCTGTCAGGCGGCGTTGTCGGGCGCAGCTTCCATCCGCATTTGGATGATCAGGTCAGCACCTGGGCCGATCCGGACGGCCGAGGGTTTTGGTGGTTCTCCGAAGAGAAAATCCTGGAAAACACGGTCTCCGAGCTAACGCTTGAGCCCGAGGCCCCGCTGCTTCAGGCGAGCGCGCCATCGGCGCTCAGCACGCTGGCCCCGCCCAGATAGGGGCTGAGCGCCTTGGGCAGAGCCACAGAGCCGTCAGCGCGCTGACC
>JBCCTM010000431.1:0-2037 GCA_039198535.1 Pseudomonadota bacterium | reverse complement strand
GGCGGAGTCACCACAAGACTATCGCATTGCGCAACATTCTGACGTCGAGGCGTTGTATCGGGATGTGCGGTTCATTCTGAGTGGTGCGGATCCTCCCGAGAGTAGACAGTTGAATAGACGTCAGTCAGGTCGTCTCCCGCACCACTCAGAATGAACCGCACATCCCGATACAACGCCTCGACGTCAGAATGTTGCGCAATGCGATAGTCTTGTGGTGACTCCGCCATCAGGTAAACATAGATTTCTTGACTAGTACTGTTCCCCGATTTGTAAACCAGGGCCCTAGCTTGCATCGCGACGTTGTTACGAAAGCAAAAAACCGGATCACTGTCACGGATCCACGAAAAATCACTCGCGCGAAGTAGGTTAACCACGCTCTGATACCGTCCTCTTTCGCAGGCCGCTTGCGATCGCTTTGCGGCGGCGGCCGCAGCGTCGCGGGCAGACGGATCGGTTCGAATTGCAATGTCCGGGAACCGTTCAGCCAACGGCCGCTTATCCTCAGGAGGTAAGGCGTCGGCCGGTAAGCTCTCGACGCAAATTTCACCAGACCAGACGCAATTGGAAAGGAAAGGAGGGATGCGCCCTCGGACTGAGGTCGCCCCTGCGCCAGTCGTCTCGCCAGGGCGCAGGGACCAGCTGTCGCAGTATGTGTCCCCCGTGAGAGCAATGGTGGAACTTGGATAGGTAATTGTCTCTGGCCGACACATTTCAGCACGAGCGGACGCGGGCGCCCCGAAATTCAGAATGGTGAGCGCGATACTCGCGATGACAATTACTTTGCACATAATCAATTCCCGTGGAGACAAAGCTAAATTGTTTTGGAGCGCTTAATAAATCGCTCTTGGTGAGTCCACAGGGGTCGCCCGCCGGCGGAACTGATCAACGCGTCCGCCGCCTCACGTCGGGTGATCGGCTGCGCGCAACCTGTCCCGCCGCGCGCTCAATCTCGCGGAAACACGTTCAAATACAGACCATCGCGAGGGCAAAGCGTGACGCGGTGGAGCGGATCGCAGTCGGTCTCCGCGCCGGGCTCCAACCGGCTCCGCGCCATAATCGCCGCGAGGCCGAGCACCATCTCCATCATCGCCAAGCGCATGCCGATACACACGCGCGGGCCGGCGCCGAACGGCATGTAGAGCGTTCGCGGCGGCGCGGGTTGATTGAGCCACCGCCCGATGTCGAACTCATCGGGCCGCTCCCAATAGAGGTCATGCCGATGCAGCGCGTAGATCGGCACCGCGCACATGGCGCCGGCCGGCACGCGCTCGCCGCGCCAGGTCTCGTCCTGGGTGGCGACCCGGCCCATCATGGGAACGACGGGAAACAGGCGCAGGGTCTCTTTGATGACCGCTTCGGTCAGCGCCAGACGCTCCGGCGCCACCTGGGTCAACGGGCTCGCCGCGTCTGGTGCGTCTCCATCGCCGACTTCCGCACCAACTTCCGAAAGGGCCTCCCGCGCCTCAGCGGCCAGCGCGTCCTGCAAGCGCGGCTGATGCGCCAAGCAGTAGAGGGCCCAAGAGAGCGTGTGGGCGGAGGTTTCATGGCCCGCGCCCACCAACGTCAGCAGCATATCGGCCATGTCGTCATCGCTGAGCGGCCGGTCGGTCTCCGGATCCCGCGCCTTCAAGAGCGCAGCGGCCAGATCATCCGGCGCCGCGCCCGCCGCCACCTCGCGCCGCCGCCGCGCCACCATCTGCAGCACCATGGCGCGAATCTCATCCCGCGCGCGAAACTGCGCGCGTTTGCCGGGATAAGGCAGCCATTCTGGCAGGTTGAGGATCGCGCCGACAACGACCCAACTCATGGGTTTCAAGATCGCTTCAGTGCCGCTGGCGACCACGCTCAGATCAAATTCCGTGCGGTCGGTGAACAAGACCCGCTCGATCACCTCCAGCGTCGCGGCGACCATGGCCGCGTCCACATCGCGCGGCTGGCCGGCGCCGCTTGGATGCGCCCAATCCTCAGCCAACGCTTCAAAAGGAGCGGTGAGCGCCGGCGTCATGGCCTTCAGCGCGGCCGGAGAAAACGTCGGCG
>JBCCTM010000430.1:0-2054 GCA_039198535.1 Pseudomonadota bacterium | reverse complement strand
GCGTTTGACGCCATGGCGACGGGCGCGGTTTTCGTCGACCACACCACCACCTCCGCGCAATTGGCCCGAGAGCTCGGCGCGGAAGCCGCGGCGCGGGGCCTCGGTTTCGTCGACGCGCCGGTGTCCGGCGGGCAAGCCGGCGCGGAGAACGGTCAACTCGCCATCATGTGCGGCGCTGAAGAGGCGACTTACGCCAAAGCCGCGCCGGTGATGGACGCCTATGCGAAAGCCTGCCGACGCCTCGGCCCCGTGGGCGCCGGCCAATTGGCGAAGATGGTCAACCAGATTTGCATCGCCGGGCTTGTCCAGGGGCTTTCTGAGGGGCTGGCCTTCGCCGAAGCGGCCGGGCTGGACGGCGAAGCGGTGGTCTCCGCCATCGCCAATGGCGCGGCCGGCTCCTGGCAGATGGAGAACCGGCACAAGACCATGCTCGCCGACGCGTTCGAGTTCGGCTTCGCCGTGGATTGGATGCGGAAGGATCTGGGCTATTGCCTCGATGAGGCGCGCCGCAACGGGGCGCAACTGCCGGTCGCGGCTTTGGTGGACCAGTTTTACGCGGAGGTTCAGGCCATGGGCGGCGGCCGGTGGGACACCTCCAGCCTCATCACGCGTTTGCGCCCGCCATCAGGCTGACCCAGCCCCCAACGGAAACGCCGAGCGCTGAACGCCCGGGACTGTACGCCTAGGGCTGAATGCGCGTGTATTTTCCGCCCTGCAGGCTCGCGCCCGCCATCAAACCGCCGCGGCCGAACACCACGCCGATCACCGGCTTGGTGTCCTTGGTGGTGTCCACCGCCAGCTCCGCCCCTTGATCCAGCAGCGAGACCTCCGCATCCGCGCCGAACTCCAGCCCCTCGGCGTCCAGGAATGTGCCGAGCGCGTTGGAGGTCATGAAGAACAGCGCTTGGTTGGTCTCTTGAGCGCCCGCTTGGAAGCCGAAGGAAGCGGACGCGTAGGACCAAAAGCTCTCAATCTCGCCACCCACCATCATCGCCCCCTCGCCATAGGAGCCGCCGACCACGAAGGCCGCTTTGACGATCCGGGGGATGATCAGTGTGGCCGCGGCTTGTTGGTCGTAGCTGCGGGTGACGGGGAAGCGGCGGAACATCTCCTCGCGCGCCTGCGCCACTTCTGAGCGGATCCGCGCGGCGCTCTTCGCCCGAGCCAGTCCCGCGCTCGCGAGCAGGCTCGCCCCGCCGACGCCCGCGCCGAGGCCGGCGGCCGTCAACTGGCGCAGGACGCTTCTGCGCGTCTCAGATTCTCGTTTCATATCAGCCTCCTGCCGATTGTTTTGGGCCGCTCATTAGCGGTTGATGCGGCGGTATTTGCCGCCCGAATAGCTGGCCCCCCCAAGCAATCCCGCGCGCCCGAAGATAAAGGCGACCACCTCGTCACGCTTGCGCAGGGTGTCGAGCCGAAGCTCCGCGCCAGCGTCGATCACGGTCAGCTCCGCATCGAGGCCCATGGTCACGCCGTCGCTGGCCAAGAAGTTTCGCAGAGACCGTTCGGTGAGAAAGAAGATCGCGAGCCGCGTGCGCTGCGCCCCGGCTTGCACGCCGATCGATCCGGCGGTGAAAGACCAGTAGCTGTCGGTTTTTTGGTCCACGATCAGCGCGCCCTCTCCGAACGCCGCGCCGATCAGGAAGCTCGCCTTGATGATGTCGGGGATGACCAAGGCGCCGCTGGCGCTGGAGGCCAAGGCGCGGGCCCCGGGTCGGATCCGAAACAGATCGCCAAGCGCGTCCGCCACGGAGCGGTCGATTTGCGCCGCGGTCCGCGCCCGCGCCACAGCCGGGGCGCCCAAGGCGGCCGCCGCTCCTAATGTCGCGCCGCCGATCGCGCCGAGCGTTCGCCTGCGGCTCCATCCCCCGTCGAGCGGTGCGCGCTTAGCGCAGTCCTTGTCGGTGTCGTCCCGATCCATATGCGTCCCCTCCACGCCAAATTTCCTTTTTACGCGCGAGGGTTGTCACATGTGATCTTGTCCGACATGCGGCGGCGGTCGGCCGACGCGATGTCGTGGCCGCGGCGTAAGGCCGGCGCGGTGGCGGTCTTAG
>JBCCTM010000429.1:0-2065 GCA_039198535.1 Pseudomonadota bacterium | reverse complement strand
TGGCCTTTGGCGTCGGCGCGGCGCCGGAGAGGCTGGCGGCGGTGGCCCCGGGCGTGTTTTGGGTGTTGGCGCTGCTGGCCGCTCTTCTCTCGCTTGACCGCGTGTTCCAAGCGGATTTCGAAGATGGATCGCTCGACTTGCTCGCCCTGGGAGAGGCTCCCCTGGAAGCGGTCGCGCTGGCGAAAGCGGCCGCGCATTGGACGGTGACGGGCCTGCCGCTCAGCCTCGCCGCGCCCGCTTTGGGCCCCATGCTCAGCCTTGACGCCGGCGCGGCTCCGATTTTGGGGCTGAGCTTGTTGCTGGGCACGCCTGCGCTCTCTTTGGCCGGCGGCGTCGGCGCAGCGTTGACGGTGGGCGTGCGCCGCGGCGGCCTCCTGCTCTCGGTGCTCGCCTTGCCGCTGTTCGTCCCCACGCTTATTTTTGGTGCTATCGCCGCGAGAGCGGCCGCCGAGGGAACGGACCCGTCCGCGGCCCTTGCGCTCTGCGGCGCGGTGAGCCTTGCGGCGCTCGCCCTTGCGCCCTTCGCCGCCGCCGCCGCTCTGCGCGCGGCGATGCGCTGAGGACGGCGACGGCTTGTCGCAGCGGGTAAGGCCAGCTACCGACACAGTGCGGGCGCGGGTCAGCGCCCTTCCGAACGGGACCCCGGGAATGGCCATCGTCAGCAACAGCTTCTGGACCTTCGCCAACCCGCATAATTTCATGCGGTTGTCCGGCGCGGTTTTGCCGGGCGTCACAGTGGCGGCCGTGGTGACGATGGTGATCGGCCTCGCCTGGAGCTTGCTCGGCACCCCGCCCGACTATCAGCAGGGCGAGACGGTCAAGATCATGTTTATCCACGTGCCGGCCGCGGTGCTGGCGATCAACACGTACATGTTGATGGTGGTGGCGAGCTTGATCGGCCTGATCCGCGGCCACCCGGTCTCGCATCTCGTGGCCAAATCCGCCGCTCCGATCGGCGCCGGCTTCACGGTCATCGCCATCGTCACCGGCGCGCTCTGGGGCCACCCAACCTGGGGCGCCTATTGGGTCTGGGACGCGCGGCTGACCTCGATCCTCCTGATGTTATTCTTTTATCTCGGCTACATCGCGCTCTGGAACGCCATTGAGGACCCAAACCGGGCGGCGGAATTAGCCGCGGTGCTCTGCCTGTTTGGATCGGTGTTCGCCGTGCTCTCGCGTTACGCCGTGCAATTCTGGTCGACGCTCCATCAGGGCACGAGCATCGGCGTGACCGCCGGCGGCGCGCTGAATGACGCGTATTTCTACCCGCTGGCCTTCATGATCGTCGCGCATTACCTCGTCTTCATCGCGCTCCTGCTGACGGGCGTGCGCACGGAGATCCGCGCGCGGCGGCTCCGGAGCTTGCGCCTGCAAAGCGCAGTGTGATGGAGCGGATGCGAGGGGCCATGTCAGAATCCTGGGCGGAATTTTTCGCGATGGGGGGCTTCGCCAGTTACGTCTGGCCCGCCTATGGGGCCTTCGCTGCGATTTTGGGCGGGCTGATCCTCCATGGCGTCCGGCGCAACCGCGCAATCCGGCGCGAGCTCGACGCGGTCGAAGCCCG
This sequence comes from Pseudomonadota bacterium, assembly GCA_039198535.1. Lineage (GTDB taxonomy): Bacteria > Pseudomonadota > Alphaproteobacteria > Rhodobacterales > Rhodobacteraceae > JALEGB01. Next base: position 501 of record JBCCTM010000429.1, on the reverse strand, counting down.
CCGCCGGAGCCAGCGCTGAGATGCAATCCACGCCGTCAGACCCGCGAGGAACGTCGACCCCCGGGGGCGCCCCGCCGCCCCGACGCTCAGCGATCGGCCGCTTCGCGCCCTTGGCCGCGTTCCTGCTACTCGGCGTCGTGCTCGCCCATGGCGTATTGACGCCGTCTGACGGCTCCTTGCCGTCGCCCCTGATCGGCCGCGCCGCGCCTGCGCTCGACATGCCGCTGTTGGATCGCGGCCCGGCGCCCGGGCCGGACGGTCTGTTGGCGGAAGGACGGCTGACCAACGCCGATCTCGCCAACGGAAGGGTCAGCGTGGTCAATCTATGGGCGTCCTGGTGCGCCCCTTGCCGCATCGAGCATCCGCAGTTGATGGCGTTGGCGGAACGCGACGACATCGACGTCTACGGCGTCGCCTTTCAAGACGAGCCCGTCGCCTCGCGGCGTTTCCTCCAAGAACTCGGCGATCCGTTCACCGCGGTCGGCGTGGATCCAGAGGGTC
>JBCCTM010000428.1:0-2107 GCA_039198535.1 Pseudomonadota bacterium | reverse complement strand
GCGCCCGCGCGGCGCGCCGCGACACCGGCCCAAGCGGCCGCATCGCTGGGCCCGCGGCGGCTTCGTCGACCCGTGGACGGCCGGATTATCCGGCCCTTTGGCGAGGGCGTCGGCGCGCGGAAAAACGCCGGCGTCGATATCGCGGCCCCCGTGGGAGCCCCTGTGGTCGCGGCGGCGGAGGGCCGTATCGCGTTTGTCTCAGACCCCACGAGCCCGGTGGGCGCGGTGGTGTTGATGACGCATCCCGGCGGGATGACCACGATCTATGGCAGGCTCACGGACATTTTGGTCTCGCCTGGGCAAAGCATCGCCGCCGGCGCGCCCCTCGCCCGGGTCGCCCCGCGGGCGGGCGGGCGCAGCGCGCTCCATTTCGAATTGCGGCATGGCTCAGATCCCGTGAACCCAACGCCTTTCCTCTAGGCCGAGCCCGGCGCGGCGCGCGTGACCCGGCCCGCCCTTGGCGTGTCGAGCCGATCCATGTTCTCTCCAAAGCGACGCCGTTACAGAACGCTTGGAGGCAACAGTGGCCGCGGACGAGACTTGGAAAAAGCTGCGCCTTGAGATCTCGGAGGGGGTGGCCCGCCTAACCCTCGACGCGCCGGCGAAGTTGAACGCGCTGGATCCGGAGATGCTGAACGAGCTGCTCCGCGCCTTTGACGCCATTGCGCAGGCACCGGACCTCAGGGTTGTCCTGCTGCGCGGCGCGGGACGCGGCTTCTGCGCCGGGGCCGATCTCTCCGGCGTCTTCGATCCGGAGCCCCAGGCGCGGGCGGAACAGGTGCGCGAGGCGATGCGCACGCTCTTCAATCCGGTGGTCAAAGCTTTCGCCGACTTGCCGGCGCCGACCGTCGCCGTGGTGCATGGCGTGGCCGCGGGCGGCGGCGTCGGTTTGGCTTTGGCGGCGGATTTGGTCCTCGCCAGCGAGGCGGCGCGTTTCCATCTGGTGTTCACCCCGCAGCTGGGTTTGATCCCCGATATGGGCGCCTCCTGGCATGTGGTTCGCGCCTTGGGCCGCGCCCGCGCCAACGCGGCGGTCATGTTTGGAGACCCCATCACCGCGCGGGACGCGGCGGCGGCGGGGTTGATCTGGCGCGCCTGCCCGACCGATGCGCTCGAAGAAGAAACGCGCGCCGTCACCGAGCGCCTCGCCGCCGGCCCCACGCGCGCATACCGCGCCGTTCGACGCGCCCATGACCATGCGCTCGTGGCGGGCTTAGAAGACCAGCTCGACTACGAGGGTGACGCTCAGCCCGCTCTGATCGCCACCCAGGATTTCGCCGAGGGCGTAACCGCGTTCTTGGAGAAACGCCCCCCGCGCTTCAAAGGAGCCTGACGGGCGCGCGCCGTTTGCCGCCCCTGAGCGGACGAGACACAAACGCTCATGGGCGAAACGGACGCGCGCGCCGGGGTTTATGTGTGGACGGCCTCCTGGATGCAAGCGGAAATCTGGACGTCTGGCGCTCGGTCGAGTGCAGTCATCTGTACGGCCTGTGGTCGCGGCATTGGCCGCTGGCCTTGATGAAGTCCGCGGAACGGCTCCCTAATCACGTCAACGCGCTCGAAGCGCTCTAACCCCCTGGGTTCCATCGATCCCGGGCTGCGGCCGGATCGTCATCACGTCTCTTCACTCTCGCATCCACGGCGCCGCCGATTGGAGGGCGACAGCGATCTCTTACGCCGCTTTCGGCGCGTATACCGCGTCGCGGGCCAAAAGCGCCCAGGCGAGGATCCGCTGATCGAGACCATCGATCTCGCCTTGCACATCGATCAATCGATCGGACAGCGCCTTCAGGGCTGCGTTCGCTTCTTCGGGCAGTTCGCGCTCTACTCATCGAGCAAGCGAAGCACTTGGCGAGCGCCGGCCGGGCCTCTCGCGGCGATGATGCCGAACTCCCCGAGATGGCCGCGCAGCGCATGGGTGAGCATCCTGCGCTGGCGGATGAGCAGATCGCGAGTTTTGCGCAGCATCAGCACCGCTTGCCGCCGTTTTGGTCTTGATCGCGACGAAGCGCATCGCCGGTCGCGTCACAGCTCCGGCGATCGCCGCTGCGTCCGCGGCGCCGGTCTTGCCGCGTTTCACAGAGGCCTTCACGTATGCCGGCGGCAT
>JBCCTM010000427.1:0-2119 GCA_039198535.1 Pseudomonadota bacterium | reverse complement strand
CTAACGCTTTCTCATACCATTCCAAAGCACGAGTATAGTCTTTAGTTTCGTTATAAAATACTCCTATCCTCAATAGCGTGTGAAGAACGCCGCCAACTCCGCCGCGTCCGCGTCCTCCTCTGGGCCCGCGCCCAATCGCGCCAGGAAGCGCTTGGCGAGCCGCCTCACTTTGGCGGAACGGTCGACCTCGGCGACGCCCTGAAGAAAAGGCGCGTCCGCGGCGGTGAGGCCCGCCTCGAGCGTCTCAAGCAAACGCAGCCTATGGTCGGCCGCCTCGACGGCCATCTGGGCTTCAATCAAAACCCGGGCGACCTCCGGCGCGCGCCGACGCAGCGCGCGCAGCGCCGCCACCCGGTCGCTCGGCGCGAATTGGTCCCAACTCTCCGCGTCGATCTCCGGCGCGCCGTCACTCTTGCAGGCCAGGGACGAGGACGCTCCTTCCCGCCAGGCGACCCAGGGCGCGTAGATCTCAAGCCCTGGCGCGGCGGCGTTGAAGGTCAGCGGCGGAAACCAATCGGCGGGATGGGCGGCGTAGCCCCGCGCGGCCATGAGGCGGAGCAGGAGGTCGACAGGCGCGCCGCCTCCGCGCCGGACGCCCCCTGTCAGGATCGCGCGAAAGCGGGCGCGGATGGGCGGCGGCGGGCTCGGCGACGCGAGCCGCGGCAAGGGCGGCGACGTCTCCAACACGGGGCGCTTTGCGGGCGCCCGGGGCGGCGTTCGCCGCAAGGCCACGGCGCTCGCTTGGGCCGCCAATGCGAGCGCCGCCAGCTCCTGCGCCGCCTCCCGAGCCGCTCCCCGAGCCGCCCCCGGCGCCGACGCTCCGCCGCCGTCGCCCCCGTCCAACGCTTGGAGCGCGGCGCGCCAGGCCGGCGGCGCATGCGGGGCTGCGGCGCCGCCTGTCATCCAGCGGGTCGTCATGCCCTCCAGCGCGCGCGCCAGGTCACCGAGGTCGTCCAGGGCGTGGGGCCCGTCCTCCGCCGCGCTGTGGCTCATGACGCGCCGTCCTGGAGTGACACGCGCCCCCAATCGCTGATCGCCGCCAAGGGCTGAAGCCGCGCGCCCGTCCAGATCGCCGCCATGGCGCTGTAGCGCAGCCCAAACAGCGCGGGGCGTGGCGCGGCCTCAAGCGGGAGCGCGTGGCCCGCCTCTCCCTCCGCGAGCCACCAGGCGCTGTGATCGGCGGCGCGCGCGAAGCCGCCCGCGGGCAACAAGATCGGCCCAGACAGCGTCCACGGAGCAGCCAGTTGCAGCGCCGCATACCCGGCCAGCGGATCGCCCATGGGCGCGGCGGGCCATTGGCGCCCATCGCCCTCGCCCAGTCCCTCCCCTTCGCCCTCGCCTTCGCTCTCGTCCACGCCGCTGTCCGCCGCGCTCCGCTCCGCAATTACCGCCCGAAGCGGCTGCGCGGCTGGGTAGAAGGCCAACGTCGCCTCGAAGCGATCGCCGGGGGCGAAGGCGCCGCCGCGCCGGCCAAGATGGGCGGGGTAGAAATCCAAGAGCTGCGCGAACAAGGGCGGCGCGTTCTCGGGCTGGTCGGCGCTCTCCGATAGGTTCAACAGCCAGGTCGATTGCGCCACCAACCCATCCCGACGCGTATTGATCTGCTCTCCGAGCACCTCCCATCGCGCCCGCACCAGGGGCGCCGCGCCGTCGCTCAGCAGCGCGTCTCGGCTCTCGGCGGACCCGACCGCGCGGCGGAGCTCCGGCGTGTCCGGGCTGGCGCGCCAGGCGCGGATCAGCAGCGCCAGCTTGCCGAACTCGCGCACCAGCGCCTCGGCGCGTTCTTCGGTTGGGAGGGCGAGGATGCGGGCGGGGATCTCATCGACCCGGCCGGCCAGCGACGTCGCCTTGCCGTCCACCAACCGCGCCGCGATGGCGCGGCATCGCTCCGTCAGCTCGCCCATGGTGGCGGCGAGCCCGGCGCGGAGCTGGTCCGTCAGCCAAAGCTCTAGTTCCCCGAGCGCGCCCCGGATCGCCCTTTGCGTGGCTAGAGCGCGCTTCGCGGCCGCGGCGGCGGCGCGCTCGGCGTCCTTGGCCGCTTGTTCCGGATCTGTTGGCGCGGGGGCGGCGCGCTCCGCGGCGAGCGCCGCGCGCAAATCACCGCCGCTCTGAGGGCGCG
>JBCCTM010000426.1:0-2138 GCA_039198535.1 Pseudomonadota bacterium | reverse complement strand
CGCGGATCGCGTCGCGCATGGGCTGCGGACGGCGCGCCTCGACGGCGCGCCTTGGGTGGTGGCGGCGCGATTCGTTGGCGGCGCAAGCGCGGATGGCGAAGCAAGCGGCGCGGGCCCCAGCGTTTTGGCCTTCGCCGCGCCCCTGTCGAATGGGGCGCCTCCCCTTGGTCTGAGCGCGTTAGCGGCGACGCTCCCCGCTTTCTTGGAGAACGCCGCGCGGTCGGGCGATGCGGCGGCCCCGCCGAGCGACGCGGCCGCGCCTCTTCGGCCCAAGGATCGCGGCGCGGCGGAGCGGGCGGCAGGGCGTTTGTGCTCCGCAATCGCGGTCGCGCCATCTGCCGCACCGGCGCCGGGGGAGGTCTCGCCAGTGTCGGCCCAGATCGACGCCGTGGACGAAGCCGGGTTCTGGCGCGCCGTCGCGGCCTTGCTCGAGCTGCTGCCCGCCGCCGCCCAGCTTGGCGTCTCCGCTTGGTCCGGGCCGCCGCCGCCTGACGGGTTTTGGGCGGATCCCCTGCTGACGTCCACGCCGTCGACGCGTGCGGATGATCCGCGCCGTTCCGATGGTGCGGGACTACTGAAGAAGGTGGAGCACGGTCCGGTCGACGGCCCAGCCTTTCGGTATGAACTGATCCGGCGCCTCTCGCGCGTGGTTCATGGCCAAGACGCAGCGCATGGAGCCGAGGCCTATTTCACCCGCATGGCGGCGCCCGCGCCCGACGACGACAGCGCCGACGCGGCGCTGCTCAGCGCGCAAGCCGCCGTCGCGGAGCTGGAGCGTGCGGCCCGCGGGGCCGCGGAAATGATGGAGACCGACCGCCGTGACGGTGAGGACTTTGGCGCGGCGCGGGCCGTCGGTTGGCTGGCCGCTCGACTTGACGCCGAGACGCTCTGGCCACGTCTGCAGGCGTGTGGCGCGCCGATGCGGTGGCGTTCGCTGTCCCTTGCAGAGCCCGTGGACGCCGCGCCATCCCTGTCCCTTTACGACCTGGCCATGCTCCACAAGGTCGAGACGGCCGTGCGCGCCGCCGCGCCCGATGCGGTCGAGACCCCGTTTGACGCGCCCGTGTTCAAAGCCCGGCGCGCCCGAGCCGCCGATCTCGCGCCGCGTTTGCTGACGGCGGATCCCCTGGCGCTTCTCATCACGTCGAACGCCGGCTTCGCGACGGATGTGAAGTCTGCTCTCCAAGAGGGTCGGGTCGACCCACGGCCGCTTGCGACGTCCCTCGACGCCATCGCCTTCGCCGCCGAGTTGCCGCCGCGCGAGACGGATGAAGCGACCCTTCAAGCGCTGGCCGAAGCGGGATCGGCGCTGCGTCGCGATGGCGGCCTGGCGGCGATCGGTCGGTACGACAAGGTCAATGTCGCCGCCACTGAGCCCGTTGCGGCGCGCTATTTCGGCGGGCTCTGGCTGCGCGCCTTAGAGTTTGAGCTGACGTCGCCCCAAGCGCCGTCGAGCGGCCCGGCCTTTTGGCGGGACCGCTGGTTAGCCTGGGTGGCGGCCCAAGGCGGCGACGGGGCGGCGATCGATCCGGTGCGGCGCGCGTTGCGCAACGCCGCTGTGGAGGCGGGCCCGGCCGGCGTGGCTGTGTTGGCCGAACCGCTGATCGCCACGCTCGGCGCGCCAGAGCCGACGACCCAGCCGGGCGGGGCGAAGCAGGCGGCCAAAGACGGTGAAACGGCTCGCGACGCCGCGCGGTCGACACGGCGGGCGGCTCCCCCTGCTCCCCAGGCTGCGCAGGTGCGCGATCAGGTGGCGGAGGCGATGCGCGCTTTGCGTCAGAGCCAAAGTGACACGGCCGGCGGCGGCGCGGCCGATCCCTCCGCGACGGAAGATCAAGGTTTCGACGAATTCTCGGCCACCGGCCCCGCGGCGGGCGCCGGCCAGCGCGGCGTTGAAAATGAGCCAGAGGTCGAGCGCGGCCGGCGCGGAGCTAAAGCGGAGCGCGCTGGCCGCAAGCCATCGCGCATGGGGGCCAATGTGGATCGCGCGGCGCTGGACGAGGCGGTCAGTCTGTTCACCCGATACGGCGACGATCTCGCCGCCGAGGGCGCCCGGCGCGCGGACGGAGCGGAGGGGCGCCCGGTCGCGTTGGCGCTGACCGATAAGCAGCGCGCCGCCGCGGCGCTGGACGCCGCGG
>JBCCTM010000425.1:0-2153 GCA_039198535.1 Pseudomonadota bacterium | reverse complement strand
GGCGCGGCGACGGGCGGCGCGGCGGCCGAGGGCCCGACGGCCGGGGGTCCCATGAGGGCGGCGTGCTCCAGATGGGACGACGTCGGCAGGGTCGACCAATAGGTCGAGTTGAAACGCTCCGAATGGATCGCCCAGGCCGCGTCGCTCCACGCCGCCGCATCGCCCGGCGCCGCGCGGAGCTGCGCCAAAAGCGCCGCTTTGGCCTCGTCCACCCGCTCAGATCGCGACGCCTCCGGCGCCTCGCCCATCAAAGCGTTGTGGGTCTCCCGATAGAGCTGTCGCAACAGTTGCGCTTTCCAGCCGTTCCAAACGCCGGGGCCCACAGCGCGAATATCGCACGCGGTGAGCACATAGAGCAGCCGCAGCCGGTTTGGGCTGCGGACGAGCTCGGCGAAGCTTCTGATCGTGGCGGGCTCGGCGAGGTCTCGCTTCTGCGCCGTATTGGACATGGCGAGGTGATGTCGGATCAGCCAGCTCACCTGCTCTGTCTCGCCGGGGGTCATACCCAGCGCAGGGCAGACCACCCGCGCGATCCGCGCGCCGGCGACGGAATGATCGTCGGGCAGGCCTTTTCCAATGTCATGGAGCAGCAACGTCACGGCGATCACCCGCCGATCGGCCAGTCGCTGCGCGATCTCCGTCTCCACGGGGTGCTCGTCCCGCAGATCGCCCGACGCGATCCTGTAGAAGGTCTCCACGGCCAGGATCGAATGCTCGTCGACCGTGTAGTGGTGATACATGTTGAACTGCATCAGTCCGACGACACGGCCAAATTCAGGGATGAAGCGCCCGAGCACGCCCGTGACGTGCAACATGCGGAGCGCGCGGGCCGGATCACGTGAGTTGGTGATCAACTCGACGAACAGATCTTGGGCCTCAGGGCTGTCTCGAAACGCCGTGTCCACCGCCCGGCGGCTTTGGTCCACCTCCCGCACCGCGGCCGGATGGACGGCGACCCCGAGCCGCACGGCTTCCGCGAACAGGTATAGGATCGAAACCGGCTGCTCCCGGAGACGGGCCGGGTCTCTCACACCGATCCGACCGTCGACGATCTCCAACCAGTCAAAGCGCAAACTCCGCGCCCGGGCCTGATCGCCGCCATTTGCGAGCAAGCGCATCAACCCGCCGAGAAGCGGCGGCGTTTTTTTGTGCTCATGTTCCAACGCCGCGCAGAAAATCGCCGTCAGATCGCCGACCGCTTTGGCGGCCAAGAAATAGCGCTTCATGAAGCGCTCCACCGGTCGCTGGCCGCGGACCGCTCGGTAGCCAAAGCGCTCGGCGAGCTCGATCTGGTGGTCGAAGGTTAACTTCTCCTGGGCGCGTCCGGCGGTGTAGTGGAGCGCGAAACGCACGGTCCACAGCGTGTTCGCCGCCCAGCGGCAGCGCGTCGCCTCCTCGTCGGAGAACACGCCCTTCGCCGCCAGCGCTGCGGAATCACTGCTCCGATAGAGGTATTTTGCGAGCCAGAAGATGGTCTGCAGATCACGCAGGCCGCCCTTGCTCTCTTTCACATTGGGCTCAAGCAGGTAGCGCGATCCGCCCGTGCGCAGGTGCCGCGCGTCCCGCTCCGCCAGCTTGGCGTCGACGAACTCCGGGCCGGTTCCTTCGAACAGTTCGGACCACAGCCGGTCATCGAGCTCCCAGTGCAACTGCTTCGAGCCCGCGAGGTAGCGGTTCTCCAACAGCGCCGTGCGGATGGTGACGTCGGACCCGGCGCGCCGCACACACTCATCCACCGAGCGGGTCGCGTGCCCGACCTTCAGTTTGAGATCCCAGAGAATGTAGAGCGTGGTCTCGATGACGTTCTCGCCCCACGCCGTCTGCTTGTAAGGCGTGAGAAACAGCAGATCGACGTCGGAGAACGGGGCCAGTTCGCCCCGGCCATACCCACCCACCGCCACCAGCGCCGCCCGCTCAGACGTGGTGGGGCTGACGAGCGGAAACAGGCGCTCGGAGACGAACCGATACGCGGCGACGACCACCTGATCGGTGAGCCAGGCCAGCGTCACCGCCGCCCCGTATCCAAGGCGGTGGTTCCGATCAACCGCCTCTCTAAGCGCCGCTGATCCATCCTCTAGCGCGGCGCGGAGCCGTTTTGCGGCGAGGCTGCGCTTTTCGCCGACCGGCGCGTCTCGCTTGGCGATCGCGTCGAG
>JBCCTM010000424.1:0-2169 GCA_039198535.1 Pseudomonadota bacterium | reverse complement strand
CCAAAGGGCGAGAACAGAAGGTTAATGTCAATTCACAGGCGCAGGCGCGAAACGGGTCACGCCGCAACTGTTGCAAATTTCCGATGATTTTTGTCGGGTATTGTCGACGGCTCCCCGATGACCGATCAGCCCCGATGCAAAGGCTTTGCGCTAGCGCTCCAGGGCCGGCCGATATCGGCCAACGCCGCGTCCAGCGCCTCCACTTGGAGCGCCACTTCCGCCTCGCCGGAAAACAACAGGCGCACGCGCCCGGCAATCGCGTCTTCGCCGAGCGCCGCTTCAATGGCCAAGAGCGAGAGCGCCTGCTCCTTGTCAGCCGGCTTGAACCCTCGGATCTGCGCGCTCAAGACGCCATCGAAATGTACGCCGACGCGGACACGCTCTCGCAGCGCCGGCTCCTCCCACCGAAACCGATTGGCGAGAAAGGCGAAGCGACGCTCTTTTGGGAGATAGGTCATGTCGCCGACGCGGATGATGGCGTCTTGCAGCATGGCGGAGAACACCTGGACGTCTTCCGTGTCCCGAGCGGCCAGGCGCACGGGTTTGAAGGCGTCGGCGAAGGACGCGTCCGCCGGCGGATCTCCCGCCACCGCGCCTCGCTGCACAGGCGTGTCGTCGCTGCTGGCCACGTACCCCCCGCCCTTCCCTCGTAAACCGGCGCCGCTCCGCCGCTGAGCCCAGGCGCTACTCTTTTTCGCGGCGGATGTTCGCGCCGCAGGCGGAGAGCTTCTCCTCCACCCGCTCATAGCCGCGGTCAAGATGGTAGACGCGGCTAACCACCGTTTCTCCCTCGGCCGCCAGGCCAGCCAAGATGAGGCTTACAGAGGCGCGGAGGTCCGTCGCCATCACCGGCGCGCCCCGCAGTCGTTCAACGCCATCGACCATTGCGACGCCGCCTTGCACGTCAATGTGCGCGCCCATACGCGCCAACTCCGGCGCATGCATAAAGCGGTTCTCGAAAATGGTCTCCTCCACGCGGCTGCGGCCTTCGGCGAGCGTGAGCATGGCCATCATTTGCGCCTGCAGATCGGTCGGAAACCCGGGATAGGGCGCTGTAGTGACGTCCAGCGCCTTGATCCGGCCGTTCCGCCTGCGCACCCGGAGGCCGCGCTCGGTGTCCTCCACGGAGACGTCGGCCTCTTCCAGCTTATCGCAGAGGGATGACACCAGGCGCCGCCGCCCGCCCAGCAGTTCGACCTCCCCGCCTGCGAGGGCCGGGGCCATCATGTAGGTGCCAAGCTCAATCCGGTCGGCCAGCACCCGATGTTGCGCGCCGCCCAAGCGGTCGACGCCCTCGATCTCGATGACCTCCGTGCCGTCGCCTTGGATCTCCGCCCCCATCTTGCGCAGGCAATTGGCGAGATCGATGATCTCCGGCTCGCGCGCCGCGTTCTCCAAAACGGTGACGCCTTTGGCGAGCGTGGCCGCCATCATCAAATTCTCGGTTGCGCCCACGGAGACGAACGGGAACGCGAACCGCGCCGCTTTCAGCCCCTGGGGCGCGCGGGCGTGGATGTAGCCGTCCTTCAGCTCTAGATCGGCGCCCATGGCTTCGAGCCCGCGCAGATGCAAGTCCACGGGTCGCGCGCCGATGGCGCAGCCGCCCGGCAGCGACACGGTCGCCTCGCCCAACCGCGCCAGCATCGGCCCGAGCACCAGAATGCTCGCCCGCATCCGCCGGACGATGTCGTAATGCGCCAGCGTGCTGTCAAACTGCGTGGCCCGGATCGTAATCTTCCGACCCTGCTCCGACAGCTCCACCGCCGCGCCCAGAGAGACCAACAACTTGGTCATGGTCTCGATGTCGGCCAACCGGGGCGCGCTATTGAATTCAACCGGCTCCTCGGTGAGAAGCGCGGCCGGCATCAGCGCGAGGCAGGCGTTTTTAGCCCCGCTGATCTGGATCTCGCCGGACAACTCCGCGCCGCCATTGATGAGAATACGGTCCATTGTAGGGGCCTTTCAGAAGCGCGCGGGCGACGCCGCGGCGGCGTCAGCATCGAAGGACTGCGAAGACCGAGGCGGTCCGTTCGCAGATGGCGACGGGTCGCCCTGAGCGATACGCCCCGGCCGGGTCGCCCAACTCAAGTCCAGGAGACCGACTCAAGTTCGGAGAAGGCGATTTTATCGCCATTTTCGAACTCGATTGTGCCCGATGCGTCCGTGCTG
>JBCCTM010000423.1:0-2179 GCA_039198535.1 Pseudomonadota bacterium | reverse complement strand
GGCTGGAGCTTGAGGAGACCCTCGCCTCGCTCGGGACCCGCCTGCGTGACGTGGAGATCGTCGGCCCCCCCCCGCAGTTGTTGGGGGTCGGCGCGGTGCGAGAGATCTCGCCCATGCGGGCGGCGCTGCGCTGAGCGCGCGTGACTTATGGGCGCGGCGGCCCGGTCGCCAGAACGGTTCGCTGATCCGCAAGTGCGTCTTTGAAGAGGCGTCGGCGCGCCCGCGCCCTGTCGCCGCGTCGCATTAACCATGACGAAGGGGGCCGCAGGCATTAACGGAGGAGAGCGGCGCGGCGTCGCGCGCGTCCTCGGTCAAGACGGCGCGCGCGACGCGCCGTTGATCAAGGGGCGACGCCGATGACCGATGAACTCCGGCCCGAGCCAAGCGCCACTGAGCGCGCCGCGGATGGTCTATCCCGCGACGACGCCCCTCAGACCGCTCCGGGGAAGCCCGGCCTGGCGCGCGGCGAAGGCGAGAGCGCGACATCCGCGCGACCGGCGGCGCACTTGGAGCATGACGGCGCGCGGAAAATCGCCGATCAGCACTCTAATAGCGCGGTTGCGATCTCCGCCGCGGCGCCGCCATCGGCTGCGGCCAGGGCGATCGCGCCAACCTCTTCCGCGGCGCTCCGCGCAGCTGATTTGCCCAGGCGGCCCGATGCGGCCGGACGCACGCCGGACATCACCTGGGTGTTCCTGCTCGCGGGGGTCACCGCGCTCGGCCCGTTCGCAATGCAGGCGCTGGCGCCGGCGTTGCCTGGGTTCGCGCGCGCTTTGGCCATCAGCGACGTCGCCGCGCAGAGCATGATTTCCAGCGCCATGTTGGCCATCGCGATCGGCGCGGTCGTCTATGGGCCGCTTGCGGATCATTTTGGCCGACGGCCGGTTCTGTTGGCGGGGCTCATCTTGTCCGTGGTCGGCGCCTTGGTCGCCGCCGTGGCCCCCACTTTCGAGCTCGCCTTAGTCGGCCGCGTGGCCCAAGCGGCCGGAGCGGGAGCTGGAATGGTGTTGGCGCGCGCCGCCGCTCAGGATGTCTATGGCGCGCAGGGCGCGGCGGCGGTTTTGGCGAAGATCACCGCCTTCATGGTTGTGGCGCCCATGTTGGCGCCGGCCATTGGCGGCGCGCTGGCGGCCTGGGTGGGATGGCGCGGTATCTTCGTCGCCGTCGCCGTTTTATCCATAGCCATGCTTTACGTGGCCCATCGCCGCTTCAAAGAGACGGCGCGAGAGCTGAGCCCTCGCCTCGAAGTGGGCGCGGCGCTGCGCGATTATGGAGCGGTGGCCAGCCGTCGGGCCTTTGTGGCCCATGCGGTCTTCGCGTCGTGCCTGTTGGCGTCGTTCTTTCTGTTTGTCAGCGGCGGCCCTTATGTGCTTGAGCGCGCGTTCGGCATCGGGCCATTGGTCTACGGCGTGATGTTCATTGGGGCGGCGGCGGTCTACATGGCGGCCAACCTCGCTTCGCCGGCGTTGGCCGAGCGCATCGGCTCCGACGGCGTGCTGCGGATCGGGGCGATGCTCGGCGCGACCGGCTGCGTCATCACGGCGGTGATGCTGTGGGGGCCGCCGACGGTGGCGGTGGGAACTGGTCTTGCGGCGGAGGTGAATTGGGCCGCGCTGGGCGCGGTCTCGTTTGGGCTTTGCTTTCACGCGGCGGGCACCGGCTTAGCGACGCCGGGCGCGATCGCAGGCGCGGTCGCCGCTTATCCCCGGCGTGCGGGGTCTGCGGCCTCGCTGGTGAGCGTCGCGCAATTCTCTGCGGCGGCCTTAGCGGCGCAGGCGGCGACGGCGCTGCCGTTTGATCGGGGCGCGCCTCTGTTTCTCTGCATGGCGGCGTTGCTTTTGCTGGGCGTCGCGGCGTTGGCGGCCCTGTCCGCGCCTGCGCCTGCGGAGAAATCTGTGGATAAAATTTGAACTTTCGGGCGCGGGCGCCCAAATATTCACCGACTTTCACAGAGCTTGAAAAAGAAACCAAAAATTCCGTTCAAAAGGCCAAAAAGGCTCTTGCAAGGCTGCGAGCTTGGACGCATATACGCGCCTCGCCACGCAGCAGGGGGCTTCGGCTTCGCGGGGCGCGCTCTTTTAAAAGTTGGTTTTTGCGAAGAGATATGTGGGCGGTTTGGGTCTGGTCGTAGACCAGCGTTGAACGCTTGCATGTCACGCCGGGGAGATGCGTTTGGGGC
>JBCCTM010000422.1:0-2187 GCA_039198535.1 Pseudomonadota bacterium | reverse complement strand
GCGGGGCGCCGCGGCGCGCCAGGGGCTCCCGCGGCGGAGAGCAGCAACAAGAGCCCGATGGTCGCCGCAGCGACCGGCGCCCCCTGGGAAAGCAATCTTGGACGAAGGCTTGGCGGCACGGCGGGGGCTCAACCGTCGCGACCGGCGCGGGGTTACCGCCGGGCGATCCGACCCAGTGGCAAAGGCGCCGCATCCGCGGGTCCTCCGCGCCTTGGCGCTGCGCGCGAGATCTGGCGCGCCTCGGGCGGCGCCATGAACCGCTCGCCCGAAGCGCGATGATATGGGGCGTCAGAGGCCATGCCCCGCGCCATGCGCCGCGCGCGTCCCAGCTCTTCGGACCGGAGCCCAGCGTCGCGAACAGAGCCGCCCGCGCTGGACGCCAGAACGGCCGCTCGGATGGGCTCGCCAAGCGGCTCGCCAAGGGCTGAAGCGGCGGTCGCCGCCCCAGCCGCCACGCCTCTCGCCTCACCAGCGGTCCATTGCGTCTCTCGCGCCAACGCGTCGAGCAGTGTCGCGATGCGGACGCTCAGGGTTTGGCCGCAGCGCACAAATCCGAGGCGACTGCCCACAACGCTTTCACCATGGCGCCCATCGCGGCGCGGGTCCGCGATGGACCAATCCGCCGTGGTGACGCCGCGTCCGACACGAACGCCGGGCTCGCCCGCGCCGCGATCTTGAAGCGCGATGACGAAATCAATCTGCGCCGACGGCTCATTGAGCGCCTCCGCCATGGAGGGCGCCAGCCTCCCGCGTTTCATGGCGGGCGCCGGCAGTCGGTAGGCGCGGAGCATCTCCATGCATTGCGGATGGATCCGCTCCCCTGGCGTGGTGGTCGCAAAGTCGGCCGTGAACCGTCCCCTGAGAGAGGGATGCGCCTCGACCATTTTCGAAAACAGCGCCGCGGCCAACAGGGCCCGTGACGACCCGTTGGGCGACACGAACAGAAGGCCCGCCGCACCCTGATCTCGAACCAGCGCGGCGAGCCTGTCAAACGGCGTTCTGCTCGACATGGCTCATCCCCCAAGCTGCTGATCGCGCCGCGAAACACGCGCGTCGTCCCCCAGGTGCACGCTGTCGCGAAAGGGGCGGATCGGCAAGCGCTATGTGGCCGCGGAGTGGCCAGCCTGTGGCGATCGAGGCGCGACCATCGGCGCGGATCGGGAAAGACGACGATGGGGCTTTTGTCGGCTCGAAGGCGCTGAGGCGCCCTGGAATGGCGATCGAGCGCCCGCTTCGGCGACGGCGCGGTTTGTCACCGGGGTTCTGTCCAAACCCTTTGGTTTCGAAATGAATTCAACGTTCCAACCCGTCCCAGGGGCTCCGCGAGCGCGTTGCGGATCTCCCGTTCGATGAGAATTTTGGCCGCCGCATTCACGCGTCCGTGAAGCTTCGTGAACGCACGTGACTTGCGCGGTGACGCGCCGCCCTATCTCCGGCGATGTCGGGTCGTGGAAAAAATTCCCACGCATTTCGACCGCAGTATGGAGCCTCACCTGCACAGGAGATGTGAGCAATGAGAGCAGTGATTCGCTCGATCGTAGCGGCCGCGACGCTGGGCCTCAGCGCCCTGGCGACCGCCCCCGCGGCCAAGGCCGCCGACATCGTCGACATCGCCGCGGGAGATGAAAATTTCTCCACGCTGGTGGCGGCCGTCCAGGCGGCGGGCTTGGTCGACACCTTAAAAAGCCCAGGACCGTTCACCGTCTTCGCGCCCACCAACGCCGCATTCGAAGCGTTGCCTCCGGGGACAGTGGAGACGCTGCTGAAGCCGGAGAACCGCGGCCAGCTCACCGACATTTTGCTCTATCACGTGGATGACCGCCTGTTGGTGGCCGGCGATTTCCCGGCGCGGCGCATCCCGATCCGCCCCATCAAAGACGACGTGAAGATCTGCGTCACGGCCAAGGGCGGGCGCGTGCAGCTCAATGACGGCACGCCCGACGCCGCCTTCGTGGTCGCGGCGGACATCCGAGCGGATAACGGCGTGATCCATGTGATCGACAAGGTCCTGATCCCCGGAGCCAAGACCTGCGGGCACTAAGCTCCACCGCACGCAACCATGGACGCGCGGGCGCTGAGGCGGCCGCGCTCGCGCGTCAGACCCCGATCTCCGCCAGCACGGCGTCCAGCGCCGAGGCGACCCGATCGATATCCGCCCTGTCGACCCACAGATGCGGCGCGACGCGG
>JBCCTM010000421.1:0-2189 GCA_039198535.1 Pseudomonadota bacterium | reverse complement strand
TTCGAGGTCGTAAGTCTCTCGGCGGTTCGCCGAAACGCCTGTCGCCCGCGAACGGGGCGCTGGCGTCCGCGTTTCTGGCGTAACGCGTTTGGCGGAGAGACAGGGATTCGAACCCGGGGTGCGCTTGCGCGCACAACGGTTTTCGAGACCGCCCCGTTCGACCACTCCGGCACCTCTCCGCGAGGTCCTCCGCCAAGGCGGCGGGCCGGCGGGGGAGATAGCAAAGGGGGGCGCAGGCCACAAGGCCGCGGCGGGGATCGAGGATCGCTGCGCCTGCGCCTGCGCCTGGCGCTGGACCTCCGCCGCGAAGCGCTCCACACATCAGGGCCACAACCGAGCGCGCGCCGGCCCATCACCGCTCACGCGCGACACGGACGAGATCGGCGCGCAAGACGCGCCCACAGAACACAGGGAGAGAACCGCATGACAGACCCCGCCCCATCCGCCGCCCCCGCCCCGTTCTCCGGGCCCGGCATCCCAGGCCTGATGATGGACTGGCCGCTCCTCACCTCGACGATCACCGCGTTCATGGAGGAGAATTTCGGCGACCAGAAAATCGTCTCCGTGGTCGATGATCTCGGGACCTTCACCTACACCTACGCCGAATGCGCCGCGCGGGTGAAGAAACTCGCCAACGCGCTGAAGGCGGCGGGCGTGAAGCCGGGAGACCGGGTCGCCACCATCGCTTTCAACACCCATCGTCATTTCGAGATCTATCACGCGGTCTCCGGCATGGGCGCGGTGTGCCACACGCTGAACCCGCGGCTCTCCGCCGAGCATATCGACTACATCATCAACCATGCCGAAGACGTGATCGTGTTCGCCGACCCCGCCTGCATGCCGCTGACCCAGAACGGCATGGAGCGGTGGAAGAGCGTGCGCCAAATCATTGAATTGGCCGCGCCCTATGAAGAATTCATTGCCGACCATCCGGCGGAGTTCGCTTGGCCGACGCTGGATGAGAACGCCGCCTGCGCGCTCTGTTACACCTCCGGCACCACCGGCAATCCAAAGGGCGCGCTCTACAGCCACCGCTCCACCGTGCTGCATGCGATCTGCGCCGCCGGGGCCAACGCCTTCGGCCTCCGCGCCACCGATGTGGCGCTCTCGGTGGTGCCCATGTTCCATGTGAACGGCTGGGGCCTGCCCTACACCGGGCCGATCTGCGGGGCGAAGCTGGTGTTGCCTGGGCGGGTGCTGGATGGGCCGGCCATCACCAAGCTCGTGCAGGATGAGGGCGTCACTCTCTCCGTGGGCGTGCCGACCGTATGGCAGGCGGTGCTCGACCATCTGACCAGCTCCGGCGAGAAAGTGCCGACGCTCAAATCCGTGTTCATTGGCGGCTCCGCCGTACCGCCATCGATGATCGATCGCTTCGAGGCGGAGCATGGCGTGGACATCGTGCACGCCTGGGGCATGACCGAGCTGTCGCCCATCGGCACCGTGTGCAAATTGGACGCGACGGCGGAGGCGCAGGACCGCGAAGGGCGCATCGCCACCAAATCCAAGCAAGGCCGCGCGATCTACGGGATTGAGCTGCGCACGGTGGATGACGCGGGCGAGCGCATCCCCCATGGCTCCGAAGAGGGCGGCGAGTTGCAAGCGCGCGGCCCGTGGGTGATCAGCGCGTATTTCCGCGCCGACACGCCGGACAGCTTTGACAATGGCTGGTTCCGCACCGGCGACGTGGCGATCTATGACAACCGCGCCCACATGCAGATCACCGATCGCATCAAAGACGTGATCAAGTCGGGCGGCGAGTGGATCAGCTCCATCGACATCGAGAACACCTTGATGGGCCATCCGGAGGTGCGGATGGCGGCCTGCGTTGCGAAGCCGGATCCGAAATGGCGGGAGCGTCCCGTGGCGATCGTGGCCGCCGCTAATCCGGATGCGCCGCCGAGCGCGGAGAGCCTGCAGGCCTATCTGGCGGAGCGGCTCCCGAAATGGCAGTGCCCCGATGAGATCCTTTTTCGCGCGGATCTGCCGATCGGGCCCACGGGCAAGATCTTGAAGCGGCAAATCCGGGATGAGCTCTACGGCGACGCCGCCTAAACCGGTAGCCCCGCGCGCCGCCCCCAAATCCGGGGGGCGCGCCTTTTCTTCTACAGCGCCGCGGTCGGGTCGAAATCGGCGGCGTAATCCCGCCAGACCGAGTGGATGTGATCCCCGCCATGGCGGGTGTCGTC
>JBCCTM010000420.1:0-2206 GCA_039198535.1 Pseudomonadota bacterium | reverse complement strand
GAACGCAGCATGGACTTGCCGCTCGATGAGATTCTGGTGGGCGATTGCGTCGAGCAGATGCGACGGCTTCCGGCGAAGTCCGTCGACCTGATCTTTGCCGACCCGCCCTACAATCTGCAGCTGAAGAACGCCCTGCACCGCCCCGACGCGAGCAAAGTCGACGCGGTGGAGGAAGAGTGGGACCAGTTCGCGAGCTTCGAGGCCTATGACCGCTTCACGCGGGCGTGGCTCGCGGCGGCGCGGCGCGTGCTGAAGGATGATGGCGCGCTCTGGGTGATCGGCTCCTACCACAACATCTTCCGCGTCGGCGCGGCGCTCCAGGATCTGGGCTTTTGGCTCTTGAATGACGTGGTTTGGCGGAAGTCGAACCCGATGCCGAATTTCCGCGGCATGCGCTTCACCAATGCCCATGAGACGTTGATCTGGTGCGCGAAATCCGAAGCGCAGCGGCGCTACACCTTCAATTACGAGGCGATGAAGGCGCTGAATGAAGGGCTGCAGATGCGCTCCGACTGGATGCTGCCGATCTGCGCGGGCGCGGAGCGCTTGAAGGGCGCGGATGGCGCGAAGGCGCATCCGACGCAGAAACCCGAGAGCTTGCTCACACGCGTTCTCATGGCGACGACGCGACCTGGCGAGGTGGTGCTTGACCCGTTCTTCGGTTCGGGGACCACCGGGGCCGCCGCCAAAAGGCTGCGCCGGCGGTTCATTGGGATCGAGCGGGAGGCGGAGTATGCGGCGCTGGCGCGGGCGCGGATTGCGGCGGTGGAGCCCGACCCCGAGGCCGCGTTGGAGATCGCCCAGCCCAAGCGACGGGAGGCGCGGATCCCGTTCGGCGCGCTGATCGAGGCGCGCTTGCTGCGCCCGGGGCAGAAACTCGTCTCCCATAACGGGCGCTGGGCGGCGGTGGTGCGCGGAGACGGCACGTTGGCGGCGAAGGATGTCACCGGCTCAATCCACCAGGTGGCCGCGCGGCTCGAGCAAGCGCCCTCCATGAATGGCTGGACCTATTGGCGCTATTTCGAAGGTGACACGCCCGTGCCCATCGACCTGCTCCGCCAACGGCTGAGGGCGGAGACGGCTTCGAGAGAGCAAGGAGCGCCCCCTCTGTCCCAATAGTCGCGCGCTCAAGCGGTTGGGAGACGCGGCTCAGCGCCCAGTCCAAGCCGCACCGCTTTTTTGAACAGCGTCGGCAAGGCGTGATCGCCGAGATCGGCCGGGGCGACCCAGCGATCTTCTGCATTGAAAGCGGGCTGCGTGATCGTCGCGATCAGGACGCGCAGGCGCAGGTGGAAATGGGTGAAGGTGTGCCGCGCCTCCGCGCCGCAATCCGTCCAGTCCGTTTGATACGGGGCCGCGGCCGCGACATCCCGCGGCGTCGGCCCCGCCTCGCTCCATTCGGTCCCGGGCAGGCCGAGCATGCCGCCGAGCAGCCCCTTCTCCGGCCGGGCGCGCAGCAAGACGCGGCCGCGGTTGTCTTGCGCCAGATAGGCGACGCCAAACCGCACCGGCTTGGCCTTCTTCGGCGTTTTTCGCGGCAGCTCCCGAGGGTCGATCTCCCGGCGGGCGCGGCAGGGCTCCAACCAAGGGCAAATGCCGCAGGCCGGCGTTTTGGGCGTGCAGATGGTGGCGCCGAGATCCATGACCGCCTGGGCGTAATCGCCCGGTCGATGATCCGGCGTGAGGCTGTCCGCCAAGGCGTAGAGCTCGGGCTTGGCGGCCGGCAGCGGCGTCTCGACATGGAACAGCCGCGCCATCACTCGCTCCACATTGCCATCCATCACCACGGCGCGACGATCATGGGCGATCGAGGCGATGGCGGCGGCTGTGTAGGCGCCGACGCCAGGCAGCTCGAGCAACGCCGCCTCCGTGTCGGGAAAGGCGCCGTTAAAGCGCTCCACCACCATCTTCGCGCATTTGTGCAGGTTCCGCGCGCGGGCGTAGTAGCCGAGCCCCGCCCAGGCGGCGAGCACATCATCTAGAGGCGCCGCGGCGAGATCCTCTACATTTGGCCAGCGCTGCGTAAATTTGTCGAAATAAGGTAAAACTGTGGCGACCGTGGTTTGCTGAAGCATGATCTCAGAAAGCCACACTCGATAGGGATCTGTACGGTTAGTTGCTTTAGGGGGCGCGCGCCACGGGAGTTTTCGGGCGGATTTGTCGTACCATTTCAGCAACAGATCGGCGGAAGCGGGTGGTTGATTGG
>JBCCTM010000419.1:0-2211 GCA_039198535.1 Pseudomonadota bacterium | reverse complement strand
CGAAAGGCTGAGCGGTCCGGGTTCGGTGTATCTGTACCGCACTCCGGCGGTAACCATGTTGGTGATGACGCCCCGGCGGACCGCCGCGTCCGCCCGCCATTCGCCGCTGCGGAGCCCCCGCCAACAGGGCCGGCCGTCGGGTCCCAAGATCGGTTTCTCACTCAAGGGCAGCTCTTTCACGCCCCCCGTCGACGCGGGCGCGCCGCCGCCGGGCCCGCGCTGCGCGGCCGATTTGCTCGCACACCCTGTCAAAAGGCCCGCCGCTAATAACGCCAACATGCGCCGCCGCGATCCGCCGCCATGATCCATAGCACCGCCCCTTCCACCGAATATGTCTGGCGAGGGCGAAAGCGACGCAAGTCGTATTCCTTCTTCGCCCAGTCCCCAAGCGCCGACGACGAGCGAGAGGGGCGATATGCGACGCTGCGCAGCTGGGCGCACCATATGTCGTTGCGGCCGCTCGTTTTGGCGGAGCCGAGCAAATGGCGCTGGCGAGGCTCGCCCTGGCCGACGTTCCCGTTACTTGGCGGGGACCCGGGTTGAAAAGGAGAACCGCCATGGGACAAAGATGGAAGCGCGATGGGCGAGATCGCGCCGGGAGGCGTCGCGGCCCGTCTCCGCTCGGCGGCGTCGGTCGTCTCTGCGCGCGAGCCCTGGCGCTGCTGCTGGCCGCCGCTCCGCTGGCGACCTTTGCGCCGAACGAAGGGCGCGGCGAGCCGGGGCCAGGCCGCGGCAATGGCCCGGAGAGCCGCGCGATCATCGAGCGCCAACTCGACGCCTTCCAACGGGACGCCTGGGCGGAGGCCTACAGCTTCGCCGCGCCCGAGATCCGTCAGGTTTTCCCCAGCGCGGAGATCTTCGCCGACATGGTCCGCGGGGCCTATCCGATGGTGTGGCGGCCCTCGGGCGTCGATTTCCTCGAGGACAGCGCCGCCGGCGCCACCGAGCATCGCCATCTGCTCCGCCTGATCGACGCCGACGGCGAGGCGCATTTGGCGCTGTATGAGCTGCGCCTGGTGAACGGCGCCTGGCGCATTTCCGGCGTCCGCGTCATGAAGGAGCCCGCGGCCTCGGCCTGACCGGGACGGGGCGGGGCGGCGGGGCGACCAGGCGCAGGTGGGAGCGGGCAGTGGGCGGCATCAGCATCGAAGAGATCGACGGCGCGCGCCTGGCCTTCAGCGGTGACGCCGTCTGGCTGATGAACCTGCTGCTCGGCGTGATCATGTACTCGATCGCGCTCGATCTGCGGATGAGCGACTTCCAACGCCTCGCCCGGGCGCCGAAGCCGGTGCTCACCGGCCTCGCCTCTCAATTCATCCTGCTGCCGGCCGTCACGTTTTTGCTGATCCTCGCGGTGGCTCCTCCGGCTTCCATGGCGCTCGGCATGATCCTGGTGGCCGCCTGCCCGGGCGGCAACGTCTCCAATTTCATCACGCATCGCGCCGGCGGCAACGCGGCGCTCTCGGTATCGATGACCGCCTGCGCCACGGCCGCCGCGATCTTCATGACGCCGATCAACATCGCGTTCTGGGGCGGGCTCTACGGCCCGACGCGGGAGATCCTGCGCGAGACCTTCGTGGATCCGGCCCAGGTGGCGGCCACCGTCACGGTCATCCTGATTCTTCCCCTCCTCGCCGGCATGCTCACCCGAGCCCGCGCGCCTCAGCTGGCGGGTCGGTTGCGCGGCCCGATGCAATGGCTCTCGATGGGCTTGTTCATGGTGTTCGTCATCGCGATCATCGCCGGCAACGCGGATCTGTTCGCTCAGTTTTTCACCGCCGTGGCGGCTCTGGTGATCGCCCATAACGCGCTGGCCTTCGCCGCGGGTTACGGGATCGCCACGGCCGCGCGGCTCAGCGACTATGACCGCCGCGCGGTGACGATTGAGACGGGTATCCAGAATTCAGGGCTGGGCCTGGCCTTGATCTTCGCGTTCTTCGACGGGCTCGGCGGCATGGCGATCACCGCGGGCTTCTGGGGCGTCTGGCACCTGATCGCCGGCATGACGCTGGCCGCGATCCTGGGGCGACGGCCCGCTGCGGGCGGCGCAGGGGCAGACGACCATGCTGCGGGCGCGGCACGCGATCCGAAGCGAAGCCAATGAACGGAAGCTCATGAACAGAAGCGAAGGGCGAGACGGACCGAAGGTGGCGGTGATCACTGGTGGGGCCGGGGGCCTTGGGCGGGCCATGACGGCGCAACTTCTGTCGG
>JBCCTM010000418.1:0-2213 GCA_039198535.1 Pseudomonadota bacterium | reverse complement strand
GGGGGGGGGGGACCACCCCCTTTTTGGCGGGCTAATAACCCGGGGGGGTCGGTTTTGGGGGTCGGGGCGCACCCCCCGCCGCCTCCCCCGCCCCCCCCCCTGGCGGGGGGGGCCCCCCCCCCGCCACCCCGGCGCAGGGCGAATGGCGGAGCGTCCAAGCGCGAAAAGAGAAGCACGAGGCGACCCGGATGCCTGTTCGGATCTTACTGTTGGAGGATGACCGCGACATGCGCGCGGAGGTCCGTCGGGCCTTGGAGGCGGCGGGCTTCACGGTGGAGTGCGTCGAGAGCGGTCGAGAGGCCGTGGCCCGCGCCGTGGCGGGCGGACATGACGCTCTGGTGCTCGACCGTATGCTGCCCGATCTCGACGGTTTGAGCGTTTTGAAAGCGGTGCGGGCCGCCGGCGTCGACGCGCCGGTTCTGCTGCTGACCGCCATGGGCGCTGTGGATGACCGAGTGGCGGGCCTCCGCGCCGGCGCGGATGATTATCTCACAAAGCCGTTCGCGATGATGGAACTGCAAGCGCGGCTTGAGGCTCTGTTGCGGCGTCCCGCGGCGCAGGAGGCGGAGACCACGCTGATCTGCGGAGATCTGACCCTCGATCTGATGGCGCGCACAGCGCAGCGTGGGCCGCGCCGCATCGAGCTGCAGCGCATGGAGTTCAAGCTCCTCGAGTTCCTGATGCGCCATGCGGGCCAGGTGGTGACCCGGACCATGCTGCTGGAGGGCGTTTGGGCGCTGAGCTTCGACCCGAAGACCAATGTGATCGACGTGCATGTGAGCCGCCTTCGCAAAAAGATCGACGGGGCGGACGAGCCATCGCTGATCCAAACCGTGCGGGGGGCTGGATATCGCCTCGCGGCGACGCGCTCCGCCGCGCCAGGAGCGTCGGGCGGGGCATGACCGGCCTCTTTCGAAAACTGTTTTGGGAGAGCGCGGTGAACCGCTGGATCGCCGCCTATCTTGGCGCGGTCGCTTTGGCCACGGCGCTGGTGTTGGCTTCGGTCTACGCCACGAGCACGCGCGTGGTGGAGGCGGAGATGCGCGCCGCTGTGGAGGCGGAGTTGCGCGGTTTCCAGGATGATTTGCGGCTGCTCGGCGTGTTCGGCCTCGCCTCCGCCGTGAACCGGCGCGCCGCCGACGGTCGCGATGGCGACGGCGTGTATTTGCTGGTCTCGCGGACTGGCGCGCGCATCGCGGGCAATCTGTCCGCTTGGCCGGACAGCCTGGGCGCGGCGGAGGGGTGGACGGCGCTGCAGGCGCGGCGGGTCGACCGGCGCGCGTCGGCGGCGGCGGTGGCGTTCGCCGCGACGTTGCCCGGCGGCGAACGCCTGTTGGTCGGCCGCGAGGCGGCGGGACTGCGCGTGTTTGAGGGGGCGCTGCGCACGGCGATGCTGAGCGCGGTGGCGGTGCTTGCGGCGCTCACGGTGGCGGCCGGCTCTTTGCTCTCCCGGGCGCTGCGGCGTCGACTAGACGCCCTGGGCGCCACCGCCGAGCAGATCGCCTCCGGCGATCTGGACCAGCGCGCGCCCCGGAGCGCGGCCGGCGACGAGTTCGATCGCTTGGCCGACCGCTTGAACGCCATGCTGGCGCGGATCAGCGAATTGGTTGGCGATTTGCGTTTGGTGACCGACAGCGTCAGCCATGATTTGCGCAGTCCGCTGACCCGCCTACGCGGGCACCTCGACGCGGCGCTCGCCATTGAGGCCGACCCTGCGGCGCGGGCGCGGATCGAGGCGGCGCTGGGCGAGGCGGATATGGCGCTCACGGCCTTCTCCGGCCTGATCGCCATCGCGCGGGCGGAGGCCGGGGTCGGCCGCGATCAGTTTGAGCGCGTGGACGTCGCGCAAATGGTGCGGGAGTTGGCGGAGCTTTTCGGCCCCGCGGCGCAGGAGGCGGGGCTGCGATTGAGCGTTGAGACCCCGGCCGTGTTGACGGCCCAGGCCCATCGGCAGCTGTTGGCCCAGGCGATCTCCAATCTGTTGGACAACGCGCTCAGGCACGGCCCGAGGGGCGGCGAGGTGCGGCTGCTCGTCGATATGGCGCGAGATGCGGGAGGCGCTGCTGCGCAGGCGCGGGTTCGGGTGATTGATGATGGCCCCGGCGTGCCCGCCGCGGATCGCGAGCGGGCGTTGAAGCGATTTGTCCAACTGCGCGCCCAAGAGGCGGGTGGAGAGGCGGGTGGAGAGGCGGGTGGAGAGGCGGGTGGAGAGG
>JBCCTM010000417.1:0-2240 GCA_039198535.1 Pseudomonadota bacterium | reverse complement strand
GCGCATCACCGCCGTCAACGCGTCCGTCACCTATATCGACGCGCTATCGGATCGGGTTTGGACGGCGCAGGACGCGGAAATCGCGGTCAGTCGGCCCGAGGGCGGCGGCGTGCGGCTGGCCGTTCAGGCCGCGCTTGATCTCGACCGTTCCGGTGAGCCGACCCTTGTGTCGGTGACCGGCGCCCGCGCACCGGGAGCGGCGGAGGCCGAGGTCGCGCTCCGCTTCCAACACGCGCCCACATCGGCTCTCGCCGCGCAGTTTCCGGACCTTGACGCGTTTCGCGCGCTGGAGGGGTATATCTCCGGTGACGCGCAGGCGGCGTTCGAGCTCGACAGCGGCGATCTCACTCGCTTCAGCGCCGCGATCCGGGGCGAGGGAGCGCAGTTCGCGGCGCTGCGACGCCGCGCGCCGGCGCCCGCCGCGGCTTCTTCAGCGGGAGCGGGGTCGGAGGCTCCGCGGAGCATTACGGGTCTGTCTGCGTTCCAAGCGAATTTCGATTACGCGCCAGACGAAGACGCGGTCACGCTCCGACGGCTGGAGGTTGTCGGCGATCGGCTGCGGGCCGTGGTGCGCGGCGAGGCCCGGTTTCTGCGATCGTCCGCCGGGGCGGCCGTGGGCGCCTCAGGCGCGCTGGCCATAGAACGCATGGATGTCGTCGATCCGGCCCTGTTCGCCGACCCGTTGCGGATCACGGAGGGCGAGGTCGCCTTTCGGCTGGAAGGGGGAGAGCCCGGCACGGATACGCCGCCGCGGCTCGATATTGAGACGCTGCGCCTCGTCACAGCGGATGTCACCGCCAGCGGATCCGCCGCTTTGGTGTTGGCGCCGCCCCCGCCCGGCGCCGGCGCCATCGGCGCCGCGCTTGGCGCGCGGGCCGATCTCGATCTCACGCTCACCCCGTTTCAGGCGACCCGCTTGGCCGCCCTTTGGCCCCGCCCCGCCGCGCCGGGCGCTCGGCTTTGGGTCGAGCGCAATATCATCGGCGGCCGGCTCCTGAACGGACGTCTCAAAGCGCGGATCGGCGGCGGGGCGGGCTCCTTGGAGACCGGAGCGGCGGCTGCGCCATCGGCTGAGCAGACACTCGCGGAAACCGTCGATTTTCGCTTTGACTTCGAGGCGTTGGCCACCCGCTATCTGCGGGAGATGACGCCCATTACCGAGGGGCGCGGGGACGCAAGGGTGTTCGCCGATCGCTTCGAGCTCAGCTTGGCGGAGGGCACGGTCGATCTGAGCGAGGGCGGACATGGCGAGATCCGGCTCGACGGCTCCGAGGTCGTGATCCCCACGTTTAAGGGCAAGCCGCCGCCCGCGGAGATCACCGTGCGGAGCGAGGGGTCGGTACGCGCGCTGTTGGCGCTGCTCGACCAGGAGCCGCTGGCGCTGCCGCGAAAACTCAGCGTCACGCCGGCCGCCGCCGAGGGCCAGATCCGCGGGGAGACCAAACTCGCCTTTCCGCTGTCGAAAACTCTGCGCGCCGTGGAGGTGGCGATCGACGCGGAGGGGACGTTGGCGGAGCTGTCTTTGCCGGTGGCGCAACTGGACGGTCGCCGCGCTTCGGCGCGGGCGGCGCGCATTGAGGTCACCGGCGAGCGCTTGCGCCTGCGCGGAGCCACGCGGCTGGAAGGCGTCGACGGCCTGCTCTTCGACATCGATTGGACGGAGATGTTCCGACGCCAAGTCGGCGTCCCCAGCACGCGGCTCCGGGCGACGACCACCATCGACGCGGCCCGACTTCGAGAGGCGGGCGCGCCGCCTGCGCTTGATCTCACGGGCGATTTGCGCGCCACGGTGCGCCTCGACGCCGGCGGCGTCGCGCGCTCCGGAGAGGGGGCGCTGACGCCCAGCGTGGATGTGAGCGCCGATCTAGGTGGTTTGGGCGCGGCGATACCCTGGCTCGGATGGCGCAAAGCGCCGGGCGAGCCGGGACGCGTGGCGGCGCGGGGAACCTTGGGCGCGGAGGCGTGGAGCTTCACGGCGCTGACGTTGGAATCGGAGGGCTTGTTCGCCAATGGGGCCGCCGATTTGGCCCCCGCGGGGCGGGTCCGAACCCTGACCCTCGATCCGCTGCGTACCGCCGCTGGATCGGATTTGGCGCTAAGCCTCAATTTCAGTTCCGAGGGCGGCGTCACCGTCACGGGAGGCGGCCCGCGCTTTCACATCGACCTCGCCTCCCCAGAACCCGTCGCGAACGGAGCCGCCGCCACGGCGAGCGAAGCGGCTCCGCCGGCGCCGCGCGCTG
>JBCCTM010000416.1:0-2249 GCA_039198535.1 Pseudomonadota bacterium | reverse complement strand
GTCGTAGGCCAGATTAAAGCCGATGCGCGCGGCCTCGAGAGCGTTGGAGCCGGCCCATAGCCACACCATCGCCGCCACCAGCGCCAGCAGGCCCGTCTTGCTCTCGATGATGGTGTTGAGCACCGGCTGCAGCGTGTTGGCCACCGCCTCGGGCGTCAGGGCGAACATCTCATCCACCAGCGCCAGCGAGGTCTCCTGGCCGACGATGATCGAGCCCGTGACCACGAGAAAGATCATGAACGGGAAGAAAGACAGGAGCCCCGTGTAGGCGAGGTAGCCGGCCAGGGCGAAGCTGTTGTCCTCGACAAACCGGCGCCAGGCGATCTGCGTCAGTCGGATCGGGTAGAGGGCCAGGAGGCGCTGCAGAGCGCCCCGCGCCTGGAGACCGGCGCCTTGGGGCGCGCCGCCGGGCGCCGGGTCTGTTCCGGCTCCATTATCGACCGCCGTCATCGCTTCCTCCTGCGCGCCTTCCGCCTGTGCTCGGCGTCGCGCCACCGTTCCAAACGGAGGCGTCGCTCAGGGAAAGAGCGGCGCCTGCGTCAACCCCATGGTCTCCTCGAACCCACACATGATGTTGGCGCATTGCAGCGCCTGACCCGACGCCCCTTTCACCAGATTATCGAGGGTCGCGAGCACAATCGCCCGGCCGGGCGCGCGGTCCGCCACAACGCCCATATGTGCAAAGTTTGAACCGCGCACATGGCGGGTTTGCGGCGCTTGGCCAAAGGGCAGTACGCGGATGAAGGGCTCGTCTTTATGGGCCTCAAAAAGCGTCTCATGGATGCGTTTGGCGTCGCCGCGCACGTAGATGGTGGCGAGGATGCCGCGGTTTTGCGGCAACAGATGCGGCGTGAAGCTGGCTTGGACCGGGGCGCCGGCGGCTTTGCTGAGCTCTTGGTCAATCTCGGCCATGTGGCGATGCCCGCCGATCCCATAGGCGTGGAAACCTTCCGCCACTTCGCAAAACAACGCGCCTTCGCGGGCGGCTCGGCCGGCCCCTGAGACGCCGGATTTCGCGTCGATGATGATCGGGTCGGGGTCGATCGCGCCGGCGCGGAGAAGCGGGATCAGCGGCAACAGCGATGTGGCGACATAACAGCCCGTGTTGGCGACGATGCGCGCCTCGGCGATCTCCGCGCGGTAGAATTCGGGCAGGCCATAGACCGCCTCCTGCTGCAGCGCGAGGGCGGTGTGGGGCGCGCCATACCAGCGCTCATAGGCGGCCGGGTCCTCCAGCCGGAAATCCGCCGAGAGATCCACCGCCGCCACGTGCTCGGGCCAGCGGCGCAGCAGATCATGGGTCGCGCCATGGGGGAGCGCGCAAAACGCCAGGTCGATCCCGCCCGGGTCCAGCTCTTCGATCCGCACAAGATCAAGCGGGAGCATATGGCCGAGATGGGGAAAGACTTCGCCGAGGCTTTTGCCGGCTTTGCGGTCGGCCGTGGCCGCCGCGATCTCAAACCCTGGATGCCCCAGCAGCAACCGAATGAGCTCCGCGCCGGTGTAGCCGCTGGCCCCCAGCACGGCGACGCGCTTGCTCGCATTCGGGCCGCCCCGCGCGCTATCGGCGGCGGCCCGCGCGGCGGCGGGCGGGCCAGGGAAGGGGGCGGTCATCTGAGGGGCGCCTCTCAGGTTAAGTACGGGGGCTCTGGCGGGCGCGCGTCGCTGACGGCGCCGGGGCCTGGGCGGGACCGAGCTTGTGGGAGGCCGCGTCAGAAAACGCAAGCGGTCAGCTTCTCTCAAAGTCGAGCGCCGCGCCAAAGAAGGCGCTCGCGAGCGGCGCCACGCGCGCTGGGTCGCCGCTGGTGAGGCAGCGCAGGCGCGGGCCGCGGGCGGGGCCGTCGCGTCGCTCATAGGCGGGCCGGCGTTGGAGATAGCGCGCGAGGCTCGCCGCCACCACCGCCGGTTGATTGAGCAGGGTGACGCTGGAGGGCAAGGCGTCTCGGAAGGCGGCCTCTGCGAGGGGATAGTGCGTACAGCCGAGCACTGCGATCTCCGGCGCGCCGCCCCCCCGTCGCCGCGCCTCGTCCAACGCCGCCGCCGTGGCCGATTGGACCAGGGCCGCCGCGCGATCGGCCGCTCCAGCCTCAATGGCGGCGGCGAGGCCCTCGCACGGATGGGGGATGACGCGGACCTCCGGCGCGCGGAGCGCCACTTCGCGTTCAAACGCGCCCGCGGCGACGGTGGCGGGCGTGGCGAAAAACAGGGCGTGCAAGGCGGGCGCGTCCGCAGAAGCAGCGCTGGCCGGG
>JBCCTM010000415.1:0-2285 GCA_039198535.1 Pseudomonadota bacterium | reverse complement strand
GCTTTGGCCTGATCGACGATCCAACCGGGTTCGACATCGCGCCGCTAAAGGCGAAATCGCTCTCTCTCCATTGGGAATTTATGTATACGCGCTCGCTGTTCGGAACTGCAGATATGGACAGGCAAAGCGACATCTTAAACGAGACGGCGGGCCTCATCGACAGCGGAGCTGTTCGATCAACGGCCACTGAGAAGCTCGGTGAGATCACCGCTGCGACGCTCACAAAAGCGCATGCTGTCCTCGAGAGCGGCGCGGCCCGCGGGAAGATCGTTTTGGAGGGCTTTTAGGCTGTCGTTCGATCGAAACGAGGTCGCATAACGAACATCCGCCGGGCATGGCGTGGGTGCCGTGGCGCCGCAGCTGAGCCCCTCACGCGATCCGCGATCACCTCATGAGGATTGCATCTGGCGGACCTGGCGGAGCAGCGTTTTCTTCGGCGTGATCGGCAGCGCTTTCACCATCATCCGCTGCCCAAAGGTGAGCCCCGTGATCACGTCGAGCTCGCCCCGCAGCATGCCGCGATAGCCTGCCGTCGCGACGCTTTCAGCGGATGCTGTTTTTTGGAACACCGGCGTCCCGTCCATGCCGGCCGTCTGGGCGAACTCGCTCTCCGTCGCGCCGGGCATCAACGCGGTGGCGGTGACCCCGGTCTCCCGCAGCTCCTCGGCGATGGCGTTGCTAAAGGAGGTGACGAAGGCTTTCGTCGCTCCATAGACCGCCTGCATCGGGCCCGGAGCCAGGGACGCCGTGGAGGAGACGTTAAGGATGCGCCCCTCGCCGCGGGCGATCAGATCTGGCAGGAACAGCCGCGTCAGCGCGCAGAGGGCGACGATGTTCAGCTCGATCATGGAGAGATCCTCCGCCCAATCGCGGGTGTGGAACGCGCCTTGGCCGCCGAAGCCCGCATTGTTGATGAGATAATTCACCGTCAAGCCGCGGGCGGAGACCGCGTCATAGATCGCCTGCGCCGCGGCGCGCTCGGTCAGATCTTTGGCGATGACTTCCACGTTCACATTATGAGCCGAGCGGATGTCGTCGCGCAGCGCTTCCAATCGATCGGCGCGGCGGGCGACCAGGATCAGATCGCCGCCCGCTTTCGCGTGGATCTTGGCCAAAGCCGCGCCGATGCCGCTGGAGGCGCCGGTGATGAGCGCTGTCTTGTTAAGTCCGGTCTTCGCCATCGGAGTGTTCCTACGTTATGAGATCGCTTCGACTGATCGCCTGCTGCAATGTAATCGACCGTTTACATTTTGCCGCGCGCGAGTCAACGATCGTTGACTTAGAAAGGGCGCGACCCCGCATGTCCGCTGACGTTGTGCGAAAACGAGACGCTGGAGCGACGCGTGAGGCGATCCTCGCGGCCGCTCGGCGCCATTTCGCCGCCGCAGGCTTCGACGGCGTGGGCGTTCGGGAAATCGCCGCGGAGGCCGGTGTGAACGCGGCGCTGGTGAACCGCTATTTCGGCTCCAAGGAAGCGCTGTTCGAAGCCGTGGTGAGCGAGATCTCCATGGAAGCCTTCATGGGAGCGCCGCGGGACCGCTTTGGAGAGGAAATCGCGACTCTGATGGCGACCAAATCGAAGAGCGCCGATGAGTTGGACCCGACGCTCCTGCTGGTCCGCTCCATCGCCAGCCCGGCCGTGGGGACCAAGCTCAGGGACGCCATGGAGCGCGGCTTCGTCGCGGAGCTGGCTGCTTGGTTGGGGGGTGAAGACGCGGAGCAGCGCGCCGCGCTGATTTTGGTGGAGATCCTGGGTTTTGACCTGCTGCGCCGGGTCGCCGGGCTCGACGCCTTTTCGCCGGCCAAGGTCGAGCCGGCGCGGAGGCGCCTGGCGCGGACTATCCAAGCCCATGTGGATGGTGTGGATCAGGGGTGAGCCGGGGGGCCGCTCACGCCGTCCAGCGCCCTTGGGCCGCAAGGGCCCCGGCGTATCGCGGTTGCTCAACGGCGATACGCAGCGCCGCGTCGCGACGCAGATGGGCCAGGAGGCCCGGCGTCTCAAGCGTCAGCGCGCCGCCGCGGAGCGCCTCCGTGAGTTCCGCCCGTGTCACGCCAAATCGAGCCCGCGCCGAGACGCGCTCCGCCGCGATCTCTTCCGATAGTTGCGCGCCTCGGGCGAGGATCCCAAGCGCTTTCCGAGCCACCCGCGCTTCGAACAGGGCGCGGCCCTGGGCGGCGGGGATCACCGCCTGCGTCGCCCAATCACTCAGCGCCGCGGCCAGCTCAGCCGGTCGCGCGCCGCCGGTGAGCGCCGTCCCATCCTCAGTGATGGACGCCGCGTCGGG
>JBCCTM010000414.1:0-2306 GCA_039198535.1 Pseudomonadota bacterium | reverse complement strand
GAAGCTGATGGAGCTGGGCGCTGAGGCCGATTACGACCTCCGCCGCCAGGGCACTCTGATGGTCGCCAAATACGCCGTGGGCCACGGCGTGCTGCGTCCGGAGAGCGCCGTGGAGCTGCAGCTCTACACGGCGTAATCCACGCCCTCTGCGCGGCGGGGCGTCTATCAAGCGCCCCGCCGCGTTTTCGCCGTTCTGAGCCGGTTTGTGGAGAAATCCGCAACCCCATCGGAGCTTCTCTTATACGCTTCCTCCAACGCCTTTGCGCCGCCCTGACGGCGGCGATGACGCTGCTCGCCCTGGCCTCTGCTCTGGCGCAAGAGCCGCGCCCCTACGTACGCCCGCCGGACCCGTTCTTCATGCGCGATTTTGTGATCGAGTATTTCTTCGAGACCGAACTCCGTGAAGGAACGGCCAGTTTGGGTGCTCTAGCTGACCAAATGAACAAATTGAGAGGTGTTGGTTGCGAGTATATTCCCATGCTGACTGATGGCCTGCCGTTCGTTGAGGAAAAAAACGGCCCAGACGTTGTGCATGTGCTCGAACTTAAAGAGGCGCATGTCGCATTGTCCTGCACTGAAAGAGACGCAATCTTTTCGAACTTTGTCTACAGAAAGAACAGGAGATGAAGATGAGTGATGAAGAAATCTACGTATCCTACTCAATCGCCAGCGGTATTCCGTATGTTAGCCCCGAAATGGCGCGCCACAAGATCTTGAATTACCGTGACCGAAATGGGCGAGAGTTCCGTATTGAAGCAATGCCAACGGAAAGGGCTCGCTCGACTTCAGAGAAGGCCGGTCAATTACTGGAAGATCAATTTAATGGGACGGGTCCGAACCGTCGGCCATCGGGTTTCGGAAGGATACGGGTCGTTGAAGATAATCGACGGGAAACGCGCAAAGGTCTACCGCGCGAGACCATCGCTCGCGGAGCGGACCTTTCGAGACCATGGCGCAAGATCCGTGAGTTCGGTCAGACGATCAGCGATTGGGGTTTTGACTATGATGCGGAGCGTAGGAACTCGAACAGTTTCGTCGATCGCGCGGCGGATTGGGCGGGGCTGCAGCGGCCGACAAATGTGGCGACTTGGCCCGAAGACGCCGGGGAGCGGGCGGGCCAGAAGCAGAAGTTTTGGACGCCTGGTAGCAAGGGCGAGTTTCGCATGAAGGACAGTGCGCGCCAGACCTTCCGCCCAAGCGCGCCGAGGGCCACCGTCTCGTCGATGCGGAGCGGTGATGATCTGAGCGGCTCCACTCCTCTTGGCATGGAGACCAACGCGCTCGACGTCATCGGCGACGCCAACGGCCGCAACACTCCCCCGCCCCAGCCCGACCATCGCCTCCGCTTCGGCGAGGTCCGCCGCATCGGCTCCGCCATGCGCATCAAGTTCAAATAGCCGCGTTTAAACGCATCCCATAAGGGCCGCAAATGCGCGGCGCACAACGGCGGAGACCGATCGCACCGGCTCGCGTCTCCGCCGCTTTCCGCACGCCCAGATCGTCCCTCCCTGCGCTCCCTCCGGCGTTCCTTTCGGCGTCGCATCTCCGGCGTCGCGGCGCGCGCAAACGCATCCTTTCTTGCATCCAATTCGTCCGCGCGCCTCCTGCGCCGGGCGGGTCAACCCCAGGAGTTTTCCATGTCCGACCTGAAGTTCGTCACCGGCGCGGCGCCGACCGTTTTGAACGCCGCCGCCCCATCCCCCAAGGCGCCGACCCGGTCCCGTCGTCGGCCGGCGCCCCGCGCCATTGGCCGCGCAGCGCTGCGGACCGACCCCCAGGCGCGGCCCAGCGCCTTTGAGCAGGATGAGGACTATGATGTCGACGCCCCCGCCTTGGCGAGCCTGAGCGCGCCGACCTTCAAGAGCCCCGACCAAGACGAGCCGTCCGATGAAGCGACGCCGCTCGACGCCAAGCGACAGGACCCCAAACCGCGGTGGAAGCCCACCTGGGACGCCCCGTCTCGCCAGGACACCGCCTCTCGGCAGGCCTCTCCGGAGCCGTCCTGGAGCGCGCATTCGGAGGATCAGCCCGGCAAGTCCACAGACGCGAAGACGCCGACCCCCGAGAAGAACCGCGAGCCTAAGGCCCCGCCGCTCCAAGACAACGTCGAAGATCGGCTCCGTGTGGCTCAAGGTTTCGCCGGCGGCGCGGCGCGGCTCGACGCGCTTCGGTCGCATGCGCGGTCCGTTGAGGCGGAGCCCGGCGCGTTTGAGCGCGCGTTGCTTGGGCCGCGCCGAGCGGTGGGCCCCGCCATCGCCGCCCAAGGCCGCGCCTACGCCAGCGCGCTCGGCCCCCGCGCTTTGCCG
>JBCCTM010000413.1:0-2339 GCA_039198535.1 Pseudomonadota bacterium | reverse complement strand
TGGCGTTCGACACCGGGCCGGCCAACGCCTTGGTGGATGATTGGATGGCGGCGCGTGCCGGCGCGCCCTTTGACGCGGATGGCCAGGCGGCGCGCGCCGGTCGAGTGGATCAACGGCGCGTTGCGGCGTGGGTGTCCGCCTCGTCTTATCTCGCCGCCCCAGCCCCCAAATCCCTCGATCGCTTGGATTTCCATGGCGCTCTCGTGGAGTTGACCGCTGTCATGGGGCTGTCCGTTGAGGACGGCGCCGCCACGCTCACGGCGCTGAGCGCGGCCTGCGTCGCGGCGGCGACGCCGCATCTGCCCGAGCCACCTGGCTTGTGGGTCGCTGTCGGCGGCGGTCGCCGCAACGGCGCGTTAATGGACGCTCTCGCCGCGCGCCTCACGGCGCCCGTGGCGCCGGCGGAGGCCGTGGGGCTCGACGGCGACATGGTGGAGGCCCACGCTTTCGCCCATCTCGCGCTGCGGGTGGAGCGCGGCCTGCCGCTCTCGGCGCCCGGCGTCACCGGCGCGCCCCGACCCATCATCGGCGGCCTACGCGCCGCCCCTGACGCCGCCTGAAGAGGCCGCAACGAAGACGCCGCAAACAAGAAGAAGAAAGGGTCGAACAGCATGCGCGGACCTCTGCAAAAAGCCGGCACGTTCGCCGCCTTCGCCCTCCAACAAAGGCGCAACGCCGCGCGGATCCGCGGTGAACTCTCGCCCCTCGACCCGGCCGCCTTGAGGCTGACCGGCGCCGAACCGGACTGGGTGGAGACCGGCGTCTCCGTGGAGGAAGGCGTGCGCTTCCGTGTGGCGGTCAGCGGCCATCTCTGGCTCTCCAAACCCTTGGCGGTCGCCTTCAACGCCTGCGAGGCGGTGTGGATCCGCATCGGCGAAGGCCGCCCGCGCAAGGTGTTCGCGGAGAGC
Source organism: Pseudomonadota bacterium (assembly GCA_039198535.1). Lineage (GTDB taxonomy): Bacteria > Pseudomonadota > Alphaproteobacteria > Rhodobacterales > Rhodobacteraceae > JALEGB01. The sequence continues at coordinate 1,431 of JBCCTM010000413.1, read as the reverse complement.
GCGGTCTATGCGGCCTGGGAGACGGGGCCCGTGCGGGTCTTAGCCAAGGGTCTCTCCGCCTTCGCCGGAGAGGGCGATGGGGTGTTGGCCCCGGGCCCCCGCAAAGCGCTGCCCGGCGGCGTGGGCGTGCGGGTGACGCTGACGGAGGACGCGCCCGACGACGAGCCCACGCCGGATGGATGGACGGCCCATTGGCAGATCGGCGAGGGGACGGTCTACCAGGGCGGCGATGCCGGCGGCGATGGCGTCGAGATCAGGACCCATGGCGATGTCGGGATCATCCGCCGCCCCCTCGAGGCCCCGCTTCGCGAAGGGACGCGCCTTGAATGGGAGTGGCGCATCGACGCGCTTCCCTCTGAATTGCCCGAGGATTTGGTGACGACCCATGATTATTTGAGCGTTGCGGTGGAGTTCGAGAACGGCCTCGATCTCACTTATATGTGGAGCGCCAGCCTGCCCGAGGGCCACGCCTTCCGTTGCCCGCTGCCCTGGTGGTGCGACCGAGAATTCCACCTGGTTGCGCGGTCCGGGACGGAAGGGCTCGGCGAATGGCGCCGCGAGAGCCGAGATATCTGGGCCGATTATCCCAAGGCGATCCCCGGGCCGCGGCCCGAGCGGGTCGTCGCGTTCTGGGTGATCGCCAACAGTATCTTCCAACGCGGCCGCGGCGCGGGCGCCATCCGCGGCGCCGCCGTGGTCTGACAACGGTCTTCGGGCCAGGGTTCGGGCCAGCGTTCGGGCCAGGGACGCGGAGATACGCCGCTTGGGGCCATTGAGGCCCCTGCCCGCCGTTCGCGATGGCTTGAGCGCGCGGTGCGCCGCTCAAGGCGCGTTCCGCGTGGCGACCCGCCTCCACTGCGACCGGAGCACCCGGCCGGGCGGCGCTACGAAGGCTCGCCCTTTGGCCGGACGCGCCCCGCATCCGATGGGAAAGCGCTCAGCTCTCCAAACGGAGGGGACGTCCCCCTCCGCCCGGCCCCGCCTCACCCCCGTCGCCTCGCCGGATCGCGCGCGCGGCGCAAGGGCGCTGACGCGTCGGCTCCGCCGATAAACCCTTGCGCCCCGCCCCCGATCCAGCGTTTCGCCCTGGGCGAGGCGGCTCCGAACGGAGGGGGACGAGCACCCAACCCGGGTCCCAGGCTGAGCGGCCCGACGAGAGACCCACAGCGACCTGATGATGTGGACGGCCTCGCCCTCCGTTCCGCGGGTTTCTTTCGATGGCTGTCCTCGAGGCGTTACGTCAGGAACGATGGTTATGAAGCAGGCGATGGTGGTCGGGCTGGCTCTGGCCAGGGGTGTTTTCCAGATCCACGGAGTTTCGGCGGACGGGTTGGCGGTGTCATTGGGGCGGCGAGCTCAGCACGCTTGGCCACGGGGGTCGGCTCATGCCGCCGGCATACGTGAAGGCCTCTGTGAAACGCGGCAAGACCG
>JBCCTM010000412.1:0-2343 GCA_039198535.1 Pseudomonadota bacterium | reverse complement strand
TTGATACTTGAATAACTAGCGGGGAATTTTCAGTAATGATGCCAGATATTTAACAAGAGGTGGCGTCCCGTCAGTGGTTCCACTCTATGGATTTTGGCGACTTTGCCTTGTCTGGTCGTTTTCCGGCGGGTCAAGTTCAAAATACTACGCTTTTTGGTGTATTCGAGCTGCTGAAATCATTGGACCTTAGCGCTTCATCGTTGGTTGATATTGGAACCTATGATGGATTGGTCGCTTTTGGTGCTCGAAAACTAGGGGCTCAAACTGTCATCGGCGTTGATACGTATGACCGCCCGACCTTCAGGCTGGCGCGAAAAATTCTGAATTTGGAAGATGATGTTCAATATGAGCCGCGTAAGCAGATACGCGACTTGCCCAATATATTCAAACACAAGTCTCTTGATGTAATCGTCTGTGCAGGCGTGATCTACCATATGTTTCACCCGATGCAGGCTTTTGTCTATCCCCGCTTTGCCCTTCGGGATGGTGGGTATTTGATTATGGAGACTCCCTTCGATGCAAGCAGCGATCAAGCGCATCTAATCTTCAATGGAGTGGAAAAGGCCGTCAATGAACCGTACAAATATTTTGTTGCGAGCCGCAGTGCATTAATCGGCATGGCGCATTTGTCAGGTTTTTCGGTCAAGGCAATTCGAACACTAAAGCCTTTGAACCGTATCACTTTGCTATTGCGAGCCTCATCTCGCGAAGAGCTGATCGAGGACCAAAGTGTTGCGCCCTTCACAAAACAAATGCTGAAGCGTGATACATGCGATGACGAATTTCGCTTCAAAGATCTCGAAGCATTGCCGGCGTCGACGGCGTTGGTCTCGGAGCGGCGAATTCACACTTTTGAGCGCGCCATCGATCCGCAGTATGATCAGCCAGGTTTCCCACTGCATCCGCCCATGGATCGACCGAGTTTCGGCTCAACTCGCTTCGAGACGAAGCACGGCAATTTAAAAGAACTTTAGCGCAACTTTTGAGACGCGTGGGTCGCGCTGAGCGTCGCCTGGCGAAGGCGCGACGGATAAATGCCGCCGCGCCCTTCGCATTAGAGCTCTGCGAAGGCGGCGGTGAAGCCGGTGAGCGACATGTCCACCTTGATCACCTTTGGGCCATCCGTTGTGGGCACCGCCGTCAGCAGGCCAAGCGTGCCGCCGGCGTTAAAGCTCTCAATGGTGGATTGCCGTAGCGGCGGGCGAGACTCGCAGCCCACGACGGTGCAGACCAAAAAGCCCATCTGCGCGACGTTTTTGTCGTCCACCCGAATGCCCACGCCGCTCGGCAGGATCACATTTAGGGGCGTCACGATGATGGCGATGGCCACAACATTGTCGCCGTCCTCAAGCTCTCGAGGTTCTTCGAGCTTCAGGATGTTGACCTCAACAACCGGCGTGCCTTGTTCGTTTTTCGCCACTTGGCGGATGAGACAATTCTCCGAGGCGCACCGCACTTCCCACGCCCCATGGGTCGCCTTGAGCGTATCGGCCCGCTCCTTCGCCTCTTGAGCGACCGCCGCCGAGCCCATCATGCCTAAGCCCGCCACGCCCAAGCCCGCCACGCCCAACGTTGCAGCGATGACGTAGGCTGAGATTGTTTTGAATACTTTCACGGAGTCGCCTCTTTCCCTCGACTGCGATCAATGTGCGCGGGTGATACCCACGCGTCGGGGAAAAGGCAAATGACAGTCGGCGAAAGTCGTCAAAAAGTCGCGACGCGCGCGCTGCATGAATTGGGGCGAAAAACGGGCAGGTGCGCGGCTGCCGATAAAATAGGCGGCAGCGGTAATATTTAGACAAATCATCGTCTCGCCCATGGGGCGGGGAGCCGAGCTACCGGTCGCGCCCCGTTTCGGTCGAGCCATCCTCGGCGTCCGCCGCGCCGGTCGAGGCTTCGCGCGATCGGAAGGGGAGGATGACGGCGCTCGGGCCGGGCGGGCAGGCGTCGGCGGCGCGGCCGGGAAGGGCTCCCGCCTCCACCTCGCCGGAGAGCAGGGCGTCGAGCCGGCGCGCGCGCTCCAACAGACGGTCCACCTGGCCGCTCAGACGGCGGAGCGGCGCGCCCATGTCGTGGTCGCGGCGCGTGGCGGCGAGACCTTCGGCGAGACTGACCTCAAGATCGCCATCGCCATCTTCAACACAGCCTTCGCGCGGCGCGTCGACATCGCCTTTACGCGCTGCGGCGGGCGCTCCAAAGCCAAACGCCGCCGCCGAAGGACCGTCCGCGCTGGCGAGCGCCGCGCGCGCGATGGACAAGCGCTCAGGATCGGGCGCGCCGCGCAGGCTCGCCCAGGCCGCGATGCGGGATAGCCGCGCCGCAAGCCGCAGTCGTAGGGCGCAC
>JBCCTM010000411.1:0-2345 GCA_039198535.1 Pseudomonadota bacterium | reverse complement strand
GCACGGCGGCGGCGCGGCGCTGGCTCAACCTTTGGTTGGCGGACGCATCGCCGCTGCTGTCCGTATGTCCGCCCACCTCCAAACGCGCCGCCGGGCACCGCTCCAGCACCCGCCCAAGACCATCGAGCGCGTCGTCGCTGCCGGCGTCGATGGCGGCGCTGTTGACCGCGAACCGAATGGGGTTCTCGGCCACCACTCGGTTCAATTCCGCAATGCAAGCCTCCGCCGGCAATGGCGGCCCGGATCCAAGCGGCGGGGCGGTTTCTTCGGGCTCGGGCGGGGCCTCGACCACCACCTCGGTGAAGCGCGTGAAATCCACCGGCGTCTTCTCATCAAGAACGCTCTGCGCCGCGGCGGCGGCTTCTTCGCTTCGGGCGACGCCCTTCAAAAAAATCGCCCCGGTCTCCGCCGCCAGCTCGCCGCGCTCTAATTCGCCAAGCGCCTCGATCCCGGCGAAGATCGCCCGCTGCCACCCGGCCGGCGCCACCCCGTCCGCCAGGATCAGATCATCCTCGAAATTCGCGCCGCCCAGCTTAGCGCGGGCGTAGGCGGCCACGACGGACCGCATGGTCCCATCGCCGATCACGCCGCCGAGCCGCACGGCGCCGTCCGCCTCCCGGCGCGCGGCGAACCCATAGCGCGAGGGATCGCGGACGGCTTGGTCGATCGTCGCGGCCACGGAAGCCGCGAGCTCGGAGGGCGTCCGCGCTTCCGCCACCTCCAAACGATAACCCGCCGGAAGTATGCGGCGCAGCCGGTCTCGGATCGCGCCGCGGAGCGCCGCGTCGCCCGGGGCGGCGAACAGGATGGTGCGGTCGTTCAGCGTCACCGCTCCCACTTTCATGGCCGCAAGCTCGTCGATGACCGCATTGGCGGCGTCCACCCAGCCCTCGGGCGCGCCCCGGGCCAAGCTCAACTCATTGGACACGCCAAGCGCCGACGCCCACCGCTCCGCCCGTTCGCGGGACGGCGCGTTCCCGGTCAGCCGGGTGTCGCCAGGGCGTTTCACCGCGCTGAGCGCAAACGGGCTGACCACCGGGAGGGTCTCGCCGATGTCCACCTCGACCTTATAGAGCGCCGGCCAGGCCCGGGCCGCGGCCGCGCGCAGGGCCGGCAGATCCGCGCCGGGCTCCATGAAAGCGGTCACGCGGACCCGGTCGTCGACGATCTCCACCTCGCCGTCATCCACCGGACCGAGCGCGTCGATGGCGCGGATCACTGCGGCCGTCCACGCGTCGTCGGGCGCGCCATTGGCGATATCGCAGCGCTCGGCGGCCCGGGCGTTGCGCGCCGGGCGCGTACGGAAGTGACCAAGGATCACCGAACGCTCCGCCGCATCCGGCGCGGCGCAGGCAAGGATCTCCAGCCCGGCCGCCCCCTTACGGACGGCGAACCGATACGGCGAGAGCCAAGGCGGGGGCGCGTTGATGTCGACCGCGACGTCGAAACGGCCGTCAAAGCGGCGACGGAGCGCGTCCTCCACCGCCCGGGCGGTCTCGGGGTCGGATACCGCGCCCTCTAAGTCTATGCTGTCCCGCTCCACGGCCGCCTCGGCGATGCGCAGCGCAGACACGGCGTCGATGGCGGCCTCAGCGGCGCGGAACCATTCCTCGTTGGTGCGGCGGTTTTGCACGCTCATGAGATTGGCGAAGCTGAGCCCTGGATTGGCGAGTTCCGCCCGCGCGCCCAACAGATCCCGCGCCTCTGCGTTCGGCGCCTCGCCGGTGAGCCGCAACGCCACATCGTCCTTTTGGATCAGAAGCGTGGAGGGCCGAAGATCGACGAGCGGGGCGACGATGACCAGATTGTCGTAAAGCTCGGTGACGCCGGGGGAGCGCATCAAGCGCTGGCGCACCGCCGTCTGCTCCGCCACAGAGCGCACGCGGCCGGAAACGGCGAGGACCAAGCCGTCGCCCTGCAGCTCAAGATCCGGGAAGCCGATGGTCTCCAGCTCTCGCTCCGCCGTCGTGACCATGACCTGTTGCGCGTTATGCGCGGCGTAACGCCCGACCATCAGCGCCGCCATGCCGATGGCGGCGAGGGCGAACAGGGAGATGATTTCGCTCTGTCGCATGCGGCCTCATTGGCGGTCAGCGGCGCGCCGACACGGCGCGGGAGCGGCGTCATAGCCCAGCCAAGCGCCGCCTGGAACCGTCCGCGGGCCAGGCGCGGCGAGTATTGATTGATCAAAGGGGCGCGCCCGCGGCGGTGCGCGCACAGCCCCTTGCCACGCGCAGCCCCTTGCCACGCACAGCGCCTTGCCACGGACAGCCCCTTGCCAAGGACAGCCCCTTGCATGGGCCGCTCGCAGAGCGCGCGCCGCAGAAGGGCGCTATAGCGTGATC
>JBCCTM010000410.1:0-2345 GCA_039198535.1 Pseudomonadota bacterium | reverse complement strand
GCCGGGCAGTGCGTCGTCGCCGCCGCGCGACGCTCGTTCGCTCCTCAGATCGGCGACCATCCGCCGCCCTCCCCGCCCGCCAACGCCGCCGCGGCTTGTTGCTCCGCCGAACGGAGCGCCTCCACCCGATCCGCCAGCGCGCGGAGCACCTCGCGCACGCCTTGGCCTGACGCGCCGGACAGCGCCATCACCGGCCCCGCGCCGGCCGCCTCAAGCGCCGCGATCCGCTCCCGCACCTGTTCCGGAGTGAGCGCGTCGCATTTATTGAGCCCGACAATCCGCGGCTTCTCACTCAAACCAGCGCCATAGGCTTCGATTTCCGCTTTTATCACGGCGTAATCCGCCGCGACCTGCGCCGGATCCTCCTGCGCGCCGTCGACAAGATGCAGCAGCGCCGCGCAGCGCTCCACATGGCCAAGGAAGCGGTCGCCGAGCCCTGCGCCGCCATGGGCCCCTTCGATGAGGCCGGGGATGTCCGCGAGCACGAAAGTGCGGTCATCCACGGTGACGACGCCGAGCCCCGGGTGAAGCGTCGTGAAGGGATAGTCGGCGATCTTTGGCCTGGCGTTGCTCACGGCGGAGAGAAATGTGGATTTGCCGGCGTTGGGCAGCCCTAAGAGCCCAGCGTCCGCGATCAACTTCAAACGAAGAAGGATCCGCCGCTCAACGGCGGGCTGTCCGGGATTGGCCCGGCGCGGGGCCTGTTGGGTGGCGCTCTTGAAGCGCAGATTGCCCCAGCCGCCATTGCCGCCGCGGGCCAGCAGCGCGCGTTGGCCGATCTCAGTGAGATCCGCCAGCAACGCGCCGCTCTCGGCGTCGAACACCTCCGTGCCCTGGGGCGCCAACAGCGCGACGTCCTCGCCGTCGCGCCCCGTGCGCCCCTTGCCCATGCCGTGTTCGCCTTTCTCGGCGCGGAAATGCTGGCGGTAGCGATAGTCGATCAGGGTGTTCAGGCCCGGGACGCATTCGATCCAAACGTCACCGCCCCGGCCGCCATCGCCGCCATCGGGCCCGCCAAATTCGATGAACTTCTCACGGCGAAAGCTGACGCAGCCGGGTCCGCCCGCGCCAGACCGGATCTCAACGGTGGCTTCATCAAGGAATTTCATGTCGCGCGTCCCTGGGCCAGTCCCCCGGCCCTGCGGCGCGGAGCGCTACTCGGCCGCGACCGCGTCGTTGGCGGCCGGCGTCACCGAGACAAACATGCGGCCTTTCAAGCCCTTGCGAAAGCTCACATGACCTTCCACGGTTGCGAACAGCGTGTGGTCGCGGCCCATGCCCACATTCTCGCCTGGCCACATTTTGGTGCCGCGCTGACGAACGATGATGTTGCCTGGGATCACGCGCTCGCCGCCGAACTTCTTCACGCCCAGCCGCCGGCCTGCGCTGTCCCGTCCGTTCCGCGAGGAGCCGCCCGCCTTCTTATGCGCCATCTCTGATCACTCCATCTCGTCTGTGGCGACCCAGGCGCGCGCGGCGCGCGACACGCCGAACCTCGATGCAACGCCGCTCACGCGTCCGCCGGGGCGGCCCCCGCGCCGACCGCCGGCGCCACGCCGCTAGCCGCGCCGCCGCTCGCCAGGATTTCCGTCACCCGCACAACGGTCAGCTGCTGACGATGGCCCTTCAACCGCGCCGAGGAGTGCTTCCGACGGCGCTTTTTGAAGTTGTAGACCTTATCCGCCTTCACCTGCTCCACAACCTCGGCCTGAACCGCCGCGCCATCGACCAAGGGGCGGCCCACCGTCGGAGCGGCGTCGGCCTCGCCGATCATCAGCACGTCATTGAACTGCACTTTGTCGCCGGCTTCCGCCGCCAGCTTCTCAATAGTGAGCTTCTGGTCTTTGGCGACTTTGTACTGCTTACCGCCCGTCTTGATGACCGCGTACATCCGATGGTCCTCGCCCTCGATGATCGTCGCCCTCGCGCCGCCTTCGCCCACCACTCTGGCGTGGGCGCTGATCTCGCGTCGGAAACAGAAAAAGGCGCATGCGCGCCGAGCGCGCTGTATGCCGCCATCGCGACCCGCCTGTCAATGAGGCCCCGCTCCTGGCGCGGCGGCGGGGTGCGGCTCCCGCTCCATCTCGGGCCGAACGACATCCGCCGGGGCGCGGCGCACGGCGTCGAGCGGCCATTGGAGCCGCGCCTCCAAACCCGGCGGCTGCTCCCCCGGGCGCGCGTCCGACAGACGGACACCGCCGCCATGCAACTTCGCCACGGCGGAGACGAGGGCCAAACCGAGCCCGGAGCCTTGCCCCATATGCGGCCCACTCTGATCGATGGCGCTGGTCAATCGCCCCGCCTCTCCAAGCGCCTCTCCACCCGCCTCTCCACCCGCCTCTTGG
>JBCCTM010000409.1:0-2380 GCA_039198535.1 Pseudomonadota bacterium | reverse complement strand
TAAAGATAGAACCCATCTGATTGATTTGTTTACGAAATATTAAGGTGTCCGCAGCGGGCGACGCAGATTGTCCAAGCCTGGGACCCCGGAGCGCCAGCCCACCCCGTCCGTCCCAATTCAACCCGCCAACCGGCCCGCCCCCCGCGTTGTTCCGCCGCAGCGGCGGCCTGGGCCGGTTGACCGCATTTACCCTCACCCCTAGCGTTTCCCACAGCCTCGGGGAGCGTCGACAAGGCGTTGAGAGGCCGCTGGGTTCCGAGATGTGGAACGCGCGGCGACCCGTTGAACGTGATCCAGCTCGCACTGGCGCACGGAGGGCTTTGATCGCCAGCGCCGCCGAGCGCCGCTCCTCCGCGGCGTTCGGGACGCCGGTCTCCGCCTCTCCGCGCGCCCCTGGGGCTGAAAAGCTTGGCTTCGCGGCCGCGCTTGGGAAGGAGACCGCGATGAACGCGCCAAAATCCATCGACGCCGACGGCATGGGCCTTGAGGTCACCACCGGGAGCTTGCCGGCCTCGGTGAAAGTGTATCGGCCGGGCGTGCTCCACCCCGATCTCCGGGTGCCGATGCGGGAGATTATCCTGCACCCCACCTCCGGCGAGGCGCCGCTCTCGGTCTATGACAGCTCCGGCCCCTACACGGACCCGGACGCCCGGATCTGCATCGCCGAGGGGCTGCCGCGGCTCCGCGACGCCTGGCTCGACCGGCGGGACGACCTTGAGCGCTACCAGGGCCGCGAGGTGACCGCCGCCGACAATGGCTTCGCCAGCGGAGACCGCCTCACCCCCGCCTTCCCCATCGCTCACGCGCCCCGCCGCGCCAAAGCCGGCGGGGCCGCCACGCAGCTCGCCGCCGCCCGCGCCGGGATCATCACGCCGGAGATGGAGTTCGTGGCGATCCGCGAGAACCTCGGCCGCGCCGAAGCCAAGCGCGCGCTCGAGCGGGACGGCGAAGCCTTCGGCGCGGAGATCCCCGATTATGTGACGCCGGAATTCGTCCGCGACGAGATCGCAAGGGGCCGCGCCGTGCTGCCCGCCAACATCAACCATCCCGAGCTTGAGCCGATGATCATCGGCCGCAATTTCCTGGTGAAGATCAACGCCAACATTGGCAATTCCGCGGTCACCTCCTCCATGGAGGAAGAAGTGGACAAGCTCGTCTGGGCGATCCGCTGGGGCGGCGACACCGTGATGGACCTCTCGACCGGTCGCAACATTCACAACATTCGCGACTGGATCGTCCGTAACAGCCCCGCGCCCATCGGCACTGTGCCGCTCTACCAGGCGCTGGAGAAGGTCAACGGGATCGCCGAGGATCTCAATTGGGAGGTGTTCCGCGACACGCTGATCGAGCAGGCCGAGCAAGGCGTGGACTATTTCACCATCCACGCCGGCGTCCGGCTCCACTACGTGCCGATGACGGCGCAACGGGTCACGGGCATCGTCTCCCGCGGTGGTTCGATCATGGCCAAATGGTGCCTGCACCATCACCGCGAGAGCTTCCTCTACGAACATTTCGAGGAGATCTGCGACATCTGCCGGGCCTATGACGTGTCCTTCTCCCTCGGCGACGGACTGCGCCCGGGCTCCATCGCCGACGCCAATGATCAGGCGCAATTCGCGGAGCTGGAGACGCTGGGCGAGCTGACCCAGATCGCTTGGGCGAAGGACTGCCAGGTGATGATCGAAGGGCCGGGCCATGTGCCCATGCACAAGATCAAAGAAAACATGGACAAGCAGCTAGAGGTCTGCGGGGAGGCGCCCTTCTACACGCTTGGGCCGCTCACCACGGACATCGCGCCCGGTTATGACCACATCACCTCCGGGATCGGCGCGGCGATGATCGGCTGGTTCGGCACGGCGATGCTCTGCTACGTGACGCCGAAAGAACATCTGGGCCTGCCGGACCGCGAGGATGTGAAAACCGGCGTGATCACCTACAAGATCGCCGCCCACGCCGCCGACCTCGCTAAAGGGCATCCGGCGGCCCAAGCGCGGGATGACGCGCTCTCCCGCGCGCGGTTCGAATTCCGCTGGGAAGATCAGTTCAATCTCGGTTTAGACCCGGAGACCGCGCGGGATTTCCACGATGAGACCCTGCCCAAGGAGGCGCATAAGCTTGCGCATTTCTGCTCCATGTGCGGGCCGAAATTCTGCTCCATGCGCATCAGCCATGACATCCGCGCCGAGGCGCAGAAGGAGGGCATGGCGGCCATGGCGGAGAAGTACCGCAGGGTCGGCGATCTCTACGCCGCGCCGGAAGCGCTTGACGCCGCGCAAGCGGGGCCCGCCTCGACGGAGGAGAGCTGACGGCGCGGCTATCCCTCGTCCCCCTGCCCCCTTTTGCGCCACCCTGACTCGAAGGCCACGGACTTGGCCGCGGT
>JBCCTM010000408.1:0-2394 GCA_039198535.1 Pseudomonadota bacterium | reverse complement strand
TGCCGTTGGGGCCGTGGCGGTGATCCAGGCGGCGATCACGATCTTTGGCGACCGCCTCGGACCCGAAGAGGTCGCCGGAGGGGAGACGCCGCTTGGCGTTGCGGTTCTGCTCTTTCACTTCGCGTTCATGGTGGCGGCGGTCTTTGTGGTGACGCGCTACCTGCACCAGCGCAGCGTCTGGACGCTCTTTGGCGATTGGCGTCAGATGCAGCGGGATTTCACGCAGATGGCGCTCATTGCCATTGCCGTGGCCGTGGTGGCCAATGTGGCAGCGCATCTCCTGTTCGACATCACCGACCGCATGCCGGTGGCGACTTGGTTCCTCTGGCTCCCTCTCGCCCTGCCGCTGGTGCTGCTCCAGACCGGGGCGGAGGAGCTGCTCTTCCGCGGCTACCTCCTCCAACAGTTTGGCGCGCGCTACGGGGTGGGCGCGCGGGTGGCGTGGATGATCCTGCCCGCCGTGATCTTCGCAGTGCTCCACGTGGACCCGTCAAGCCAGGGCGACAACCTCTACGGTGTGCTCCTCGTCATCACGATCTTCGCGCTCATCACCGCCGACGTCACGGCGCGGAGCGGCACGCTCGGCGCCGCCTGGGCGCTCCACTTCGTCAACAACGTGCAAGTGATCCTGCTGTTGTCCCTCGACGGCCCGCTCACGGGGCTCAGCCTCAGCTCCATCGGGATCGCCGCCGATGACCCCGCGGCGCTATGGCTCTTTGGCGCAGATGCAGCCGCCCTGGTCCTGATCTACGCGCTCTGGCGGCGGCGCCATGGATAGCCGCTACCGCGCCTTGGAGCGGATGAGCGCTGGCGCCGCAGGCACCACGCGGCGCGACTTTCTGGTGGCGGCGGCGCTCATCTACGCGGGTTGGTGGATCGTCAACTCAGCCCTCTTCGCGCTCGCGGGGCCGGAGCTCTTGCAGGGCGACACCAAGCTTGGCTTCACGCTCAACCTCGCGGTCTTCGCGGTGCTGATCGGGCTCACGGCGCGCATCACGGGCGCCTTCCACCGCCGCCCGTGGATGGAACTGTGGGGCGACACCGCGCGCCTGCGTTCGGACTTTGTGGGAGTGCTCATTGCCTGCGGTCTCGTCTACGCGGTGCTCATCGCCATGGGCTTCCAGCCGTCACGGGCGGAGATGCGGCCGCTCGCGGGCTGGCTCGTATTCCTGCCCGTTGCGCTCCTCGGTATCCTGATCCAGACCGGGGCGGAGGAGCTGTTCTTTCGCGGCTACCTGCAACAATACTGCGCCCGCGCGCTCCGGTCGCCATATGCGTGGATGGTGGTGCCGTCGTTCTTTTTCGGGGTCTCACACGCGCTCAATGACACGTCCTCCACGGGGGCGAGCCTGGCCTATATCGCCTGGGCGACCTGCTTTGGGCTGGCCGCCGCGGACCTCACTGCGCGCACCGGGTCGCTGGGGGCGGCCTGGGGGCTGCACGTGGCGGTCAATGTCTCCGCGCTCATGATCGCCAACCAGGATGGTGCGCCCATGTCGGCGGCTGCGCTCTTCATCTTTCCGGAGCGGTCCGAGGACTACGTGCCCGGCGCTACGATCATCGTCGTCCAAACCCTGTTCGAGGTCGCGTTCCTCGCCCTTCTCTGGCTTGCGGCCCGAAACGCGATCCGCCGCTGATTGCGTTTCGTGCGCGCCTTGCCTATCTGACGCGGACAGCATCAGGTCAGGCCCATGAACTGGATTTCGAACTACGTCCGCCCCACGATCAACTCCCTCTTCTCCCGCCGGGAGGTGCCGGAGAACCTGTGGACCCGGTGTCCTGAATGCGGCCAGATGATTTTCCACCGGGAGCTGTCGGACAATCTCTATGTCTGCCCCCATTGCGGCCACCACTTCGCGATCACGCCCCGCCTGCGATTTCAGTCCCTCTTTGACGGCGGCATCTTCACCGAGATCGCTGTGCCGGAGCCTGTGGCCGACCCGCTCCACTTCCGCGACCAGAAGAAATACCCCGACCGCCTGAAAGCCGCGCAGAAAGCGACGGCGGAGCGAGAGGCGATGCTGGTCGTCGAAGGCGAGATGGGCCGCACCCCCATCGTCGCCGCCTGCCAGGATTTCAGCTTCATGGCCGGGTCCATGGGCATGTATGTCGGCAACGCCATTGTCGCCGCCGCCGAGCGCGCGGTGGAGCTGAAGCGCCCGCTCATCCTCTTCTCCGCGACGGTGGTGCGGGGCATCTGCATGAGGCTGAGGATACCCTCCTGCATGCGCGCGCCCCCGGCGGCGGAGAAGAGGATAAGCGGGCGCTTCAGCTCCACCGCGCGCTCGGCGGCGGCGACAATGGCGTTGCCGACATACATGCCCATGGACCCGGCCATGAAGCTGAAATCCTGGCAGGCGGCGACGATGGGGGTGCGGCCCATCTCGCCTTCGA
>JBCCTM010000407.1:0-2407 GCA_039198535.1 Pseudomonadota bacterium | reverse complement strand
CGGCGCCGGCCGGATAGACCCGATCGCGCCGCGGCGTCAGATACAGACCCGGTACGCCGAGATCATGGGCGGTTTGAGCCTCCCGAGCGGTCAGCGGTCTGGCCAGCAGGGTGGTGCGCCGTTCTTGCAGGCGGCTGAGCAGGCGCTTCGCTTCGAAGCGTTCGGGGAAAGCGCGCGCCAAGGTTTCGGCGGCCTCCGCCAAATCTTCTGGAAACGCGAAAGCGGCGCGGTCGAGATAAAGCTCGTAGCTGGCCAGATCGCGGGCCAGGGGCGCGCCATTCCGGTCTGTGATCAGGGCGCGGGGCGCGCGCGCGGGACGCGCGTCTTGGTCTTCGGCCAGATCCGCCGCTCGCGCCGCATTGACAAGGCCCGCCGCCACCGCGGGTTCATCCGCTGGCCCGCCCTGGGCCGCCATATCGGCGAACCGGAACAACGCCGCGCCCATGACGCCGACAAAGCACGTGGAGATCAGAAAGAAGCGCGTCTGGTTCAGAGGACGCGCCTCGGCGTCCCGCCGCGCCGCGCCAGCGGCCGATCGTCCGCGAGCGCGATCGCCTTTCGACCAGATCGTCCAACGTCGCCCAGACGCTGCGCGGGGGCGCGGAGCCGGCGCCCCCAGCAATATGTCGAGTTCGTCTTGCGCGCGGCCCATGGTCAGCCGCCGTTCAGATCGACAAGGCGCGGCGGCCCAACTGTCGCTGTGCGGAGCGCGCCGTCGCCAACGCTTTGGACAATCAGCGGCCCGCTCGCGTCGTCATGGGTGTGCGAACGGCGCGGCGCGCGATCCAAGGGCAGGAGTTGCTCAGGCGCCCAGGCCGTCAGCGCCGCGCCTTCAGCGCCCAGAAGCGGCGCATCGATTTCAAGGCGGGCCGCCGTCGCTAACAAAAACTGAGCGCTTGTCACATGATCCCATTCAGACCGGAGCAGCGCGATCTCCGCCTTCAGCGCCTCCCGCTGATCCTCCAGCGCGGCGATCTCTCGGGCCAGCGCGTCGGTCTCTTGTTTGGAGCCGTAGCCCAGCAGCGCCAGGGTGACGAACAGCGCGACGAGCGCCGTGTACATGATCCGGGTCACGACCGGTCCCCTTCCGCGCCGCAGCCCCGCCGGCCGACCCGCGCCCCGCGCGCGTTACTTACGACGCGCGAGAAGGCTGTCGGCGTCGAGCCCCCGTTGCGGCGATGGGGGCTCCGGCCACGCATCCGCCTCGGCGCGCACCGCGACCCGCAGCTTGGCGGAGCGCGCCCGCGGGTTTCGCGCCAGCTCCGCCGCCCCGGGCGCGATGGCGCCGGACGTCTCAATCCGGAAACTGGCCGGTCGCTGGTTAATCTCAGGTTCATGGCGAGACCCCCGCGGCGCTCGGCCGCCGCGCTCGGCGAGAAAACGTTTCACCAACCGGTCCTCAAGCGAGTGGAAGCTGACCACGGCGAGCCGCCCGCCCGGCGCCAGCGCCCGCTCCGCCGCCGCGAGGCCGGCCGAAAGCTCGCCCAACTCATTGTTCACCGCGATCCGCAGCGCCTGAAAGCAACGGGTGGCGGGGTGGATCTCCGCGCCGCCGGGTCGGCCCCGCTTGGCCCCGGCGCGCCGCGGCTTAGGCGACGCGGCGGCGATGATCTCGGCCAAGCGCCCCGTCGTCTCGATGGGGGCCTCCGCGCGGGCGGCGAAGATGGCCCGGGCGATGCGCCGTGCGGCGCGCTCCTCGCCCAAATGGAAGAACGCGTCCGCCAGCGCCGCCTCCGCGGCGCGGTTGACCAGATCCGCGGCGCTGGGGCCCTCCGCGCCCATCCGCATATCGAGCGGGCCATCCCGCAGGAAGGAGAAGCCGCGCGCCGCCTGGTCGAGTTGCATGGAGGACACCCCCACATCCAAGGCCACGGCGTCCACTTGCGCCAGCGCCTCCGCCTCGGCGACGGCGTCGAGCCCGCTGAACCGCGCTTCGCGGAGCCGCAGCCGATCGCCATGGGACGCCGCCCATGATGCGGCTGCGTCGAGGGCCTGGCGGTCCCGGTCGAGCCCCAGCACGACGGCCGCGCCCGCGGCCAGGAAGGCCCGAGAGTAGCCGCCCGCACCGAAGGTGCCGTCAATGACGCGGCTCTCCGGCGTCAGCCGCAGGCCGGCGAGCACCTCCTCCAGCAGGACGGGCGCATGGCGCGCCTCCGCCGCGGCGATCTCCGCCGCTTGGTCAGCCGGGAGCAGGCCAACGCGGGGCGTTCCAACCGGCGGCGGATCAGGTCGCTCCGTCTTCTCCGTCACCGTCTCGCTCCCCCATACCCGTCTCTTTCGCACCGGTCGCTCGCGCGGGCGCCGCTCTGGCCGAGGCGTCGCCGCCCGCCGACCAGGGCAGCCGGTCCGCCATCCGCCGCGCCAGCGCCCTCGCCTCGGCGCGCCAGGCGTCGAAGCGTTCGGGTCG
>JBCCTM010000406.1:0-2424 GCA_039198535.1 Pseudomonadota bacterium | reverse complement strand
GTCCGCGAGGGGCGCAAACGCTGACTCCAGCGCGCCGAGGAGACGCGCTCCCCGGCGCGCCGCTTCTGTTGTGAGGGCGTCGCCCGCTGACCAGTCGGTGAGTTTTTTGCGAAGGCCGGCGAGCCCCGGCGGCCCGGCGGGCCCTCGAAAAGCGTAGAGGTCCAGAACGCGCAAGCCCTCTCGCGTTTCCTCGGGCGAAAGATCGCACACGCCGGTTTCATCGCAGATTTTCGAAGTCAGCAGGCTGAGGAGCGAGAGAGGCGTCGGGGCGATGGCGGCGGCGGCGGCGAGCCGCAAGAAAGCGCCAAGCGGCGTTGAGCTGAGAGGCGCGCCCGCGGAATCGTCCGCCTCCACCCCCCACCGGGCGAGCCGCGCGCAGACCCGGCGCGCCAGCACCCGGTCGGGCGTCACCAGCATGGCGGTGCGCCTCGGCTGCTCTAAGGTTTCGCGCATGAGAAGGGCGATGGCCCCGGCCTCTTCGCCATCGTCCCGGGCGACGATCCTGTGCAGCCCCTGCGCTGCGCCTGCCGCGCCGGGGTCGGCGGCGGCGAGGTCCGCTGCGATGGCCCGCCAATCGTCGGTCGCCTCGGCGGGGCGCAATGCGGCGGACCAGAGCCGGCGCCGCGCCGCGCTCGGTTTCATGGACGACGGCGCCGCGGAGGCGGGGCCTGGCCACGGCCGCACGTCGCTGCGGTCGACGTCCATCGCGGCGAGCAGCTTCTTCAAGCCGTTTTGGGGGTGAGGGTCGTCAATGCGGGCCCAGCCGCGGGCGTTGAGGTCGAGGTCGAGGCCGGGGAGCACGACGCAGCCTTGCGGCAACCGCGCAATGGCGGCGAGCAGCCGGGCGACGGCGGGGGCTGACCCGGTGGAGCCGGCCGCCACGACCGGATGCGTTGGCGGCGTGCGCGCCCAGATGCGGGCGAGCAGGTCCACCATCGCCGCCTGGCGCGCGGCGGGGTCCATCACCCCATCCCTATGGGCTCTATCGGAGACGGCCTTGCGCGCGGCCTTCGCCAGCTTTAGCGCCTCGCCCCAATGGGCGGCGTGCTCGGCCGGCGCGGCCGTATCGAGCCGGTTTATGTCAACTTCCTCCGTATAGAGTGAGTCTTGGAGAGCGTTGAATTCGTCGGCGAGCGCCAGGGCCGCGAGGTCGGAAGGGGGCTCCCCCTCGCTTGCGGCCAAAACAGCGCCCACGGCTGAAAATCGCCGGGCGGCCTCCCCCATCGCGGGGGGCGGAAACGCCTCTGGCGGGGCGCCGCCGGCAAGCGCTGCAAGTTCGAGAAGGTCTGTGTCCTCAATATCGCCGAGGGCCCGGATGCGCGGCGTGAACGCAGCGCCTGCCGCGGGTTCGTCTTGGTCCGCGGCGACGGACAACAGCGCCTCTGATAGGCCCCGCGCGGCGCGCCGGGTCGGCAGAAACAGTTGAACGTCCGTAATGAGGAGGGGGTTGCGTGGGTCGGGAGCGCTTGCGGCGAGACCGCTGGCGAGACGCGTCAGGAACGGCTCGCCGGGATCGATGGTGAAAACGCGCGGTCCCGTCTCGGCGAACGGTCCACGCCAACGCGCGGCGGGTTCCTCGCTTAAGTTTCGGTCAAGCGCATCGTCGTTTGAGTTGATCAAGGCGGCGTTCGGCTTCCTCTAACCCATCGGGTGAGCCGACATGCATCCACAGCCCATCATGGATCAGGCCAAACGCGCGGCCGGCGGCGATAGCCTTATCCCATAGGAGGTTCGTCGAAAAGGCGCCTGGGGGCGCGTCTTTCAGGAGGCGCGGGTGCATGATCTGAACGCCGGTCCACACATAGGGCGCGGCCGGCCGCGTCCCGCGGCGAACAAGCCGTCCGTCTGCATCCAGATCGAAGTCTCCGGCGCCGCCATATCCGCTGGCGATGCGCAGCGGCGCCACCAGCAGCAGCGCGTCCATGGCGTCGTCCCGCCACGCGGCTTGCATGGCGCGCAGGGGATCGACACGGCCGTCGACCAGGATCGCGTCCGTGTTGCAGTAGAAGACGGGGGCGTCGCCCAACAAGGGCGCTGCTTTCAACAGGCCGCCGCCGGTGTCCAAAAGGCGCTCCCGCTCATCGGAAATGACAATGCGCGGCGCGGCGCGCCGATCGGCCAGATGCGCCTCCAGCATGTCGGCGAAGTAGTGCACGTTGACGATCGCCTCGGCGACGCCGCCCTGGGCGAGCCTGTCGAGGGCGTAATCGATCAGCGGTCGGCCAGCGACACGGATCATAGGTTTCGGCCGATCGTTGGTGAGCGGGCGCATGCGTTGGCCAAGACCCGCCGCCAGCACCATCGCCCGGGAAAAAGGTTTGTCAGCCCCGCTCGCCATAGCCTTACAATCCCACTCCGCCCTAGAGGCTCAATTCAGCTGGGGCCGATGCGTCAAGCCACGCGCGCACGGGCGCCATGGCTGGG
>JBCCTM010000405.1:0-2448 GCA_039198535.1 Pseudomonadota bacterium | reverse complement strand
TTGCATATTAGTCTCCTAAAGAGACGATAACGACAAAGGGAGCATCTGACGACCCCCTCGAAAGATGTCGTCCCCGCCCTGCGACGCTTCTACCGAAGGAGCATCGACCGGCGCGACACAATAGATAGTAGCGCGTATCGACGTGACGAGAGGTGTCGGCGTGCGGATCAGCGGCGACCCACACCTTAAGCGCAGTGGCGTGAGTTCTTTCTTAGCGCTTTGCGCGCCGATCTCTGCTTAAACCCACGACGATTTCAGATGTGCGAAGAGCGGTGCCCATGGCGAGCGACAGTCCCTCCGATCCCTCCAGCGCGGCCGGCCCTCTGGCCGAGTATTTTCGGGTCGCGGAGATGTTATTGGCCACGGGGGACGTCGAGGGCGCGGCGCGGGCGTTGGAGCAAGCGGGCGCCGAGATCATCGATTTGGAGAGCCCCGCGCCCAAGCGCCGTCTCGCGCAGTTGATGGCGCTTTTGGGGGATCACCGTCTCGCGGCGGGCGGGCCGCCCGCGGCCCTGGAGAGCTTCCGCGCCGCGCTTTCCTTGAGCGAGGCGGCCGCCGCGGGCGCCGACGATCCTGACGCCGCGCGAGAGCGCGCCTTCCTTCGCTACCGGATCGGTACGGCGGAATTAGCCATGGGCCGGAAAGACGCGGCGCTTGCGCAATTCCAACGGGGCTGCGCGGAAGTCGCCGCGCTCTCCGCGGCCGACCCCGAAAGCGCCCGGCTCAAGCGCGATCTCTCCGCGAGCCGCAGCATGCTGGGCGACGCCTTGGCGGAGCTTGGGCGCGACGAAGCCGCCCTTGGCGAATACGGGGCCGCGTTGGGGCTGGCGCGGGATGTCGATGGCGCGGAAAACGCTCAGCCCGCCGCCCAAGCCTATATGGCGACACTGCATCGCCGCTTGGGCGGCCTCTTTGAAAAATTGGGGCGTCCTGAAGAGGCGGTGCTGGCCACCCAGACCCAGGCCGGCATCCTGGAGAGCTTTCGAAGGGTCGGCGCCGCCACGCCAGAAATGCTGCGCGAGCTGATCGACGGGTATCAACGGCTCGCTCGACTATCTCCGCAAGAGGCGCGTGGGCCCCTGGCGGCCGCCTTGGAGGCTGCGCAAAGCTTGCCGCCGCCGGGCGATCCCGGATTGGTGGCCGAACTGCGCCGTCGCATGGAGCAAAAGGGCGCGGACTGAGCGGCGCGACGGGCGGGAATGCTGTGATCCCGTTCAACGCAGCTGTGGCGCCCCCGTCGGCGGGTTGGCGACGATCTTGTGAACTTTCGATGCAAAAGCCCCTGAATTGACGTGATTTATCGGATAAATGCGGAAGATGATGCGCTAATCCGCTGGCGTCGAGCCTGATTTTGCCGCATTGCGCCCAGTGGCGCGGGCCGAGAGACCGTCGGCGCCGTGTCGAAGGACCAACTGAGGAGACCTCCCATGGAGCGCGATGCGGCTGCAGCCGCCCCTGGCGGGGTCGCCGGTCTGCTGCGAATGCTGTTCCGCGGCGGGGCGTCCACGGGGCCGACCGGCGACGTCGGCGCGGCGCAGTCGCCGCCGGAGCTCGACCTCGCCGAACGATTGGTGGCTTTGCTCGCGCGGGTTGAACGCACCGGCGGCGCGGCTGAGGCCGACCAGGAGCATGCGCTGGCCGAGGCGGTGGCGGGGGCCGCGGCCGAGGCGGCGGCGGGCGACGAGCTGATGTCCGAGGCTGCTGAAGCGCTGCGCTCCGATGATTTGACGACGGCGGAGGACGCGTTCGAGGCGGCGGCTGAAGTGCGCGAGACCGCGGCCGCGCAAGATCAAAAGCGGGCGGCCCAGGCGTGGGCTCGGAAAGCGGCGCTGGCGTCTTTGCGGGACCCGGCGGTGGCGCATAAGGCTTACGCCGCCGCCATCGCCCTCGACCCTGATAACGCGGGGCTCCTCACCTATCTCGCCTCGTCAGCGCGGCGGGCGGGAGACATGACCGCCGCGGAGACCGCGCAGGACGCGGCGGAGCGGGTTGAGCGGGAAAAAGAAAAGATTTCGGCGCGCGTGCGGTTTTGGACGGTGGTCGGTCAAGGCGATCTCGCCTCCGCGCAAGGCGAGTGGACCGAAGCGCTCGATCTTTATCAGCAGGCGCGGCGGGATGCTGGCGCCGCGCAGAGAGCCGCGCCCGATGATCTCGCCTGGCGCGGCGATCTGGCGACGGCGCAAGGAAAACTCGCCGCCGCCCATCGCGCGTTGGGCGCCGACGAGGAGGCCGCCGCGTCGAAGCACCCTGTAGTTTTCCTTTATCATCAGTTTATGAACATTTAGCGACTTTGGCTGAAGATGCTTGCAACGTTCCGTAATGAACCTAAGGAAATTAATCCTCTTGACTTTGTAAACGTATTTTCTTGATGATGACTATTCACCCCTATGAGGCTTGACCATCAGGCCACTTTATGCTTTTAATTGAATATGTGAGCATAGAAATACA
>JBCCTM010000404.1:0-2470 GCA_039198535.1 Pseudomonadota bacterium | reverse complement strand
CGCACGGCGGAGGTGCGGCTCGTGGCGTCGGAACAGGGGGTGGCGCCAGGCCAGGCCTGCGTCTTCTACGCGCCCGAGGGAGACCGCGTGTTCGGCGGCGGCTGGATCCAAGCGCGCTGATCACGTCCGCGCTGATCGCGTCCTTTGCGGCGGCGGCGGGGATACGCCGCTTGGGGCCATTGAGGCCCCGGCGCGCCGTTCGCGACGGGTGGCGCCCCGCGGCGCGTCGTGCGTCGGTTTTCAAGAGTGGCGGACGCGTCGTGTTGAGCCGTTCCCCGGCTCGACCTTCGGCCCGCCCCCGACTTGACCGTTGGCGAGGGAGCGCGCATGTCCCGGCGTCGACGAGGCAGGTTGGAGAGGGAGGGCGAGATGGCGGAGCGGCGCGCGTTCTCTACAGCGGATGCGGCCGCGGCGGCCCGGCTGGGCTTCGCCGCGGAGGCCGCGCCCGACGCGCTCGATCGGGACGCCGCCGCGGACGCCTTGGCGCGGCTTTCCGCGGAGATCGGCCGCCATGACCGCGCCTATTATGAGAACGACGCGCCAGAGCTGTCCGACGCCGATTACGATGCGCTGCGCCGGCTCAACGCCGCCATCGAGGCGGCGCATCCCGATCTGATCCGCCAGGACAGCCCGTCCGCTAGGATCGGCGCCGCGCCGTCGGAGAAATTCGCCAAAGTGCGCCACAAGGTGGCGATGCTCTCTTTGGGCAATGTGTTTGACGAAGAAGATCTGCGCGATTTCGTGGACAGCGTGCGCCGCTTTCTCTCGCTCGGGGCGGACGCGGCGCCGCTGGCGTTCACCGCCGAGCCCAAGATCGACGGTCTCTCCCTCGCGCTCCGCTACGAAGACCGCCGCCTCGTGCAAGCGGCGACCCGCGGGGATGGCGCGGAGGGCGAGGTTGTGACCGCCAACGCGCGCACCATCGACGGCCTCCCCGAGCGCTTGCCGGCCTCGGCCCCGGCGCTCATCGAGATCCGCGGCGAGGTCTATATGAGCCACGGCGATTTCGCGGCTTTGAACGCTCGGCAGGAAGCGGCGGGCCAAAAAACCTTTGCCAATCCGCGTAACGCCGCCGCCGGATCGCTGCGCCAGCTCGACCCAAACATCACCGCCGCCCGGCCGCTCGCGTTCTTCGCCTACGCCTGGGGCGAGGCGCCGGACATGCCGGCCGACACGCAGGCGGGCGTGCTCAGCGCCTTCGCAGAATGGGGCCTGCCGGTGAACCCGCTCACCGAGCGCTGTGTGGGCCTCGAGGCGATGCTGGCGCATTATGCGAAGATCGGGGCGGAGCGGCCGACGCTGCCCTACGACATCGATGGCGTCGTCTATAAGGTGGATGATCTGGCGCTCCAGGAGCGCCTGGGCTTTCGGACGCGGACGCCGCGTTGGGCCACGGCGCATAAGTTTCCCGCAGAGCGCGCGCAGACTGTGCTGGAGGCCATCGACATCCAAGTGGGCCGCACCGGCAGCCTTACGCCCGTGGCGCGGCTCCGCCCCGTCACGGTGGGGGGCGTGGTGGTGTCGAATGCGACGCTGCACAATGAAGATTACATCCGCGGCTATGGCTCCGATGGCGCGGTGGTGCGAGCCGATGAGGCGGGCGGCGCGAAGGACCTCCGCCCCGGAGATACAGTGACGCTGCAGCGCGCCGGCGATGTGATCCCGCAGATTGTGGATGTGGATCTCAGCCTGCGCCCCGCCGACGCCGAGCCGTTCGTCTTCCCCGACCGCTGCCCCGAATGCGGCTCGCCGGCGCTGCGCGAGGAGGGCGAGGCGGTCCGCCGGTGCACAGGCGGGCTGATTTGTCCGGCGCAGGTCGCCGAGCGCCTGAAGCACTTTGTCAGCCGCGGCGCCTTCGACATCGAAGGGTTGGGCGCGAAGCAGATCGAGGCCTTCTTCACCGATGGCTGGATCCGTGAGCCGGCCGATATCTTCACGCTTGAGGCGCGGCATGGGCCAGGGCGGCTGGCCCAGGTTCAGAACCGCGAAGGCTATGGCGCGCGTTCGGCCCAGAAGCTGTTCGAAGCCATCACGGAGCGCCGCCGCATCCCGCTTGACCGGCTGATCTACGGGCTCGGCATCCGACATGTGGGCGAGAGCTCGGCGCGTCTCCTCGCCCGAACCTACGGCGATTGGCCGACCTTTGAGCGCGCCATGGCGGCGGCGGCGTCGGAGATCGCCGCGGCGGAGGACGCGTGGGAGAGCGCTCGACAGACGGCGCTACAGAGCGCCCAAGACAGCGCCCAAGACAGCGCCCAAGACAGCGCCCAAGACAGCGCCCAAGACGGCCCGGCTGAGAAGGCCGATGAGCCCGCGCTCACTCTGGTCGAGCCTCAGCCGGACACGCCGCCCGCGAAAGCCGCCTCCGCCAAGCTGCGTTACGACAAGATCGAGGGCGAGGCCTGGCGGGGCCTCTTGGATATTGATGGCGTTGGCGCTGTGATGGCGCGGGCTGTGGTGGCCTTCTTCG
>JBCCTM010000403.1:0-2471 GCA_039198535.1 Pseudomonadota bacterium | reverse complement strand
GCGGCGGCGGCGGCGGCCACTTGTTCAAACTGCGCGTCGCGCGCGGCGACGCCCCGGGTCAGCCCCACCGCCGCCAACAACGCCGCCGCGGCGGCCAGTCCCGCGGCGCCGCGGCGCAAACCCTTCGTCTCAGACCGGAAATCCGCCGCACGGTGGAAGAGCGGACCATAGGGAAATCCGACGATGGGCGCCGATGCGGACACTTTCTGTGGGGCGAACCCCCATCTTCGGGCGTAGCTGACCGCCTCTTCAACGATATCCTTCGGCGCCACAGCGACACTGACGTCGAGAAAACCCGTGGAGGGCTCAACGCTGAGAAGGGAGACGTCGAAGCACAACTCCTCCGGCCTATAAGGCGTGATGCTGTCCAGCCGCCACCAGGCTTCATCGCGCAGCGCGCGGCGCGCCTCTCCCGGGAAGGTCTCCACCCGCGCCAGGGTCAACTCCCTGGGCAGCAGAATGTCCACGGGCGCTTCCGCGTTGAGACGACGGCCCCCCACGCGACGGCGGAGTTGCTCAAGCTGGGATTTAAAGGCCTCCGAGCCATGGATCGCCGCGTCACGCACCTTTGGTCCAGCGGCCGTGCGCTCCACAAGGGAGACACGCTGATCAGAGAGGTCCAACGCGTAGCGCTGTAACCCGCCCGCGCCGAACAAGGCGTCGAACTCGGACTTCAACCAAGATCTCATCGTCGAGATCCCCTGGCCCGTAAGTCTGTCGGGTCTCCACCCCTGCGCCGCATCACCGGTTCACCAAGCCCCTTCTGGCCAAATCCCTTCCAAGCGCATCCGCTCATGGACAAGTAAGGAGCATACCCCCGGCTCCCTTAACCGACGGTCGCCCGCCCTTCCACGGCCCCACAGCTCTACGCGCGAGGCGACGCGCCGATCTCCAAAAGGCGCTCGAGCGCTGGCGCCGGCGGCCTCTTGGTCGGTTGCGGCCGCGCCGCGGCGATCGCGTGCTGAAACGCCTCCTCGGGCGCATCCGAGAGGATCAAAGCGCGTGTCGCATCGTCCAAAATCAGCGTCTCGCCAATTTCAACGATTTCGATACGGCCGGCTCCCCCGCACTCGGCGCACACCTCGCCGCGCACATCGCGCCCCGTCTCCGCACAACGCGTGCAACCCCGTTCCTCGAGCCTCTGGGTGGCCACGGCGCGCAGGCTCGAGGCCAAGGCGTAAGGGGGCAGCCCTAACTCAATCAGGCGCGGCGGCGCGGCGGCGGTGTTCGGCGCGTCGAGGGCGGCGATCACCAGCGCCCCGCCCATCGCGGCGCGCGCGGCCGCCTCGGCGCTTTCGGCGTCGCGGATCTCGCCCCAGTAAACGGTGAAGACCGGCTCGTCATCGCGGTCGCCGTTCTCATCAATCTTCGCGTGTTGAGGCCGCGCGGGGGCGGCGCCGGGCTCGTCGAACCGCTGCGCCTTTGTGACGCCGGCGGCGCGCCGCTCCGCAAGAGCGCGCGCGGTGGCGATTTTGCCCGACCCGCTCGGACCAACCAGCAAAATCAGGCCTTCATCGGCATGATCAACCTCGGGCAGAGCCGCCAGAGCGGCGGCGAGGTCAAGAGCGTTGGGACGCGCCAGTTGCGGGACCGCCCCGATGGTCTCGGCGACGGGCGCGCGCGGCGGTCCATCCGCCCGCAGGCGCGTTTTCAGGGCCTCGGGAGCCTGCGCGAGGGGCTCTGGAGATGAGATCTCGGACGCGGGCGGATCTTGAGCCCCCGACCGTTGGCGGGCCGCCGCCGCATCGCTCGCCTGGTATCGCAGCGCCCGACCGTCCTCCCGATCCGACACGACGGACGGGTCAGCCTCATGCGCTTCGGCGTCTCGGCGGGGCGAGATGACTTTGCGCACTTCCGCCAACAACTTCCGACGCGCCTGGCTGGTGCGACTCCGGGCGACTGACGCATGCCCGTCGACCTCGCCTGACCGCAAGGGCGTCGTAGAGGGATCATCCCCGGCGCTCACGTCGTCGGTGGTCGCCTTAGGGCCCAAGGGACGGCGCGACGCCGGCGAGCGCGTTGCGCCGTCGAGCTCGGCGCGGACACGCTCGATGAGCGGTCGCGCGCCGCCGGGATCCGTTTGCTCAACGACGCGTCCGTTCTCCTGGCTGGAGCTGTCCTTGCGCGTCATGTCCTTCCGCGTCACGTGGCGCGGGCGGATGAAATTAGGGCGGACCGGCGCGACGTCCGCCGCGCCGTCACGGGCGGACGCCCCCTGGGTGGCGGCGGGTCGGGCGTCCTGTCCTTCGAGCCGCGCGGGCGGTTCTTGACGCCGCGCTGGGGGTTCTTGGCGCGCCCGCGGCTCTTGGCGCGCCGGGTGCGCGCTCACCTCTTCATTCAGGGACTGCGCGAGGCTTCTAGACGTCTCAGCGACCGCGTCTTCAATTGAGACTGGGGGCTCGCCCGCGCCAAAGGGTCGCGCTCGGCGAGCCCCCTCGCGCGGATCGGCCGCCGCGCCGCGCGCCGGTCGG
>JBCCTM010000402.1:0-2472 GCA_039198535.1 Pseudomonadota bacterium | reverse complement strand
GTCGGCGGCGCGTTATGCGGTCTACGGGCTATGACACTCTCCTTAGCGACGCCCCAATCGGGCTTCCAAAGGCCGTCGGCGCGTCCGGCGGCTCTGATGACATGTAAAAGCGATGGAGTCGCGAAAAGCGACGTCCACACCATCGTCAACTTATAGAATGCGCCGGAGATCGCAAGGCGGCCGGCGCGGCGACCTATTCACACATAGGAGCCGCAGAGCGGCGCCGCCCGCGCTCCCGCTCCAAGCTTGAACCGAGCGAGGCCCGCGGCCCGCTCCGTGTCGATCCCCCCTAAATCAAGCTCGACCACGCCGGCGTCGCGCAGGTCCCGCATCGCCCGCCACAGCATCGCATTATGAGCGGCCAGGCGACGCCCCTCCGGCGCGGCCCAGCCGATATGGTAAGTCGCGGCGCGGCCATGGCGCACAAACAGCATCGCGGCGACCACATGACCGCGCCGGCGCGCCTCCAAAAGCCAGGCGCCCGCGGGGTCGGACAAAGCGACAAGGGCCTGGGAGAGGCTCAAGGGCAGCCCGCAGTACCTCCGAGCGCGCCTTTGCGCGGCTTCTTCTCGCAACAGCGCGTCCAGCCGGGTGGAGGTGGGGCGGCGCCACGCCAGAGTGAGCGCATCGGCCGCGCCTGGACGCTCCGCCGCGACCAGACGGTTGCGCCATTTGCCGCGCATGGCGGCCCGCAAGGTCGCGTCGTCGCCGTCGAGGCGGAGCAGCGCGGCGCAACCGCCGGTCATCACGCGACGCAGCCCCGCCGCGCTCAGCGCTTCGCCCGGGGCGGGCTCGTCGGGCGCGAAGATCAGCAGGCTTGGCCAGCCCAGGGGCGCGGTTCGGCGCAGCGCGCGATAGCATTCCGCCTTCGTCGCCTCATCCGGCGCGCCGAGCCACACGGGCCCGCGAGCGCAGAGCGCGGCTTGCGCGAGCGTTCTCCCGGCCAAACGCCAACAACGCGCGGTGAACTGCGCCACGGCCACTGGCGCGCCACGCCACCGCAGCTCCGCGCGCAGGCTCTCGCCGCCGATGGCGCGCACCGCCTCGCCATACGACCAATCCTGCTGCAACGCGGCGCGGCGCCCGGGCGCGGCCTCTGCGACCACGCCATCCCATTCGCCGCGCTCAAGCGCGTCCCAACGCACCGAAATCACCATCTGCACTCCTCGACCCCGCCTTAGCGCGCCGATGCTTAAGCGGCGGTGAAGGGGCCGCTTTCTCGGCAAGCCGGCGTTAACAGATCGCGGCGATGATGCGCCCATGGCGGAGGGACGACGAAAGGGCCCATGACATGTCCCAGATCCTGGCCCCCCTGCGGCGGCGTTCGGCGGCGTCGCGGCCGTTTGGCCCGGAGCGCGAGGCGACGCCCGTCTATGGTTGCGTGGCGCCCGAGCCGAGGATCACGTGGGAGGCTGTCCGCCTGGCGGCGCTCTATTTGGGCGCGCCGCTGATCGCGCTGTTGGACGCGTTGGCGTTTCTGATCGGCTGGGCGGTCTTTGACGCGTGCTGGGCCGTCTGGTGTTGGCTCTAGGCTGACCGCTGGCAAGGCTTCGTTAACACTCAAAAAAAATCGCTTAACGCCTGTTCACCGCATTTCTGAACAAGAGGTTAGCGGTTTGCGGCGAGAGTGAGGTCATCGCAGCGCTTTCCGTCCGGCAGGGCGGGCGCGCCGTGATCGTCGTCTGTGCGGACGGCGGGAAATTGATCGACACTTGGAGCGTCCATGACCATCGTCGCCTCGCCTTCCTCGCCGCCCGCAGCGCGTCGCATCGGTGAAGGGTCCAGACCCGCCATCGCCGTGGCGCTCCCCGCGGCGCCCGCCATGGAGACGCCAGGGCGAGCAAGCGGGTGGGCCATGCTGCTGGGCGCGGCCTCGCTTCTGGCGCTGACCTTCGCCTGGCCCGCCCCGGCGGCGGCGGCGGAGCCGGCGGCGCGCTCGGCGCTGATCGAGACCAGCACCGTCTACGCGCCCCGCGGTTTCACCGAGCTCTGCGCCCGCCGCCCCGAGATCTGCGCCGCCGAGCGCGCCGCCGCCGATATCGACCCCGCCGCAGAGGCCCTCGCCAGCATGTTCGGACGCGACGCCGCCGGCTTCCGCGCTCCCCGCCTCACCCATGGGCGCGTCCAACAGCTCCGCCAGGTCAACGCCACCGTCAACGCCTCCATCCGCCCCACCGAAGACCGCGGAGCCGATCTCTGGGAGCTCAACGCCGCCCGCGGCGATTGCGAGGAATATGTCCTCATGAAGCGCGAGCTGCTCGCCCGCCTCGGCTGGCCCCGCTCCGCCCTCCGCATCACCGTCGTCCGCGACAGCGTCGGATACCACGCCGTCCTCGTCGTCGAGACCGACCAAGGCGGCTTCGTCCTCGACAACATGACCCAGCGGATCACCACCGTCCAAGACAGCCCCTATGAATTCGTCGTCGCCCAATCCATCGACACCCCAGGCGCATGGACACGCGTCCATCTCCG
>JBCCTM010000401.1:0-2475 GCA_039198535.1 Pseudomonadota bacterium | reverse complement strand
GGCCGACCCGGTCATAAAGTCGGCGGGCGGGCGCGGTGAAATACTGGGTGATGCAGTAAACAAACCCCGCGCCCCCCCGATACCCCACGGCGGAGACCGCCTCGAAAAAAGCGCGCCCGGCCCCGGCGCCGCGATGGGCGGGGTCGACGAACAGGTCCTGCAGATAGACCACCGGCTCCACGCGCCAGCCATGCCGGTGAAAGAGGAAGTGCGCGAGGCCAACCGCCTCCCCGCCGCGCAACGCCAGGCGGCCCTGGAACTCATTTGGCGCGTCTGAGAGCAGCCGCTGGAAGGCGAGGTCGACCATTTCGTCGGGCAGAGCCGTCTCATAGAAGGCCAGATACCCCGACCAAAGCCGCCGCCACGCTGTCTCATCAGCGGCCGCTAGAGGCCGCACCGTCACCACCGCCGCGTCTTCGTCGCCCATCCTTTCGCCCATCGTCGCCCTGCCTCTCTCCCACCGCCGGTGGCCCGTTTGCCGCTTGCTAACCCTAATCCGCATACCGTGCGACGCTCTCATCTGGGCGCAGCCTGTTCGGACCCGCCTTGATAGGGCCACAGGAACGGGCCAGCCCGCGGTGGGGACAGTCTCGGAGCAGCGTGGGGAGCGGCATGCCGATTGAGCAATTGATCGTGTTGGCGATCGTGCAAGGGATCACGGAGTTCCTGCCGATCTCAAGCCAGGCCCATCTGATCCTGCTGCGGATGCTGTTCGAGCCCGAGGCGGGCGTCGACGCGGTCGAGGTGGGCGTCACCATCGACGTGGCGTTGCATGTGGGCAGCTTACTGGCCGTCCTCATTTACTTCGCCCGCGAAACGCGGGACGCGGTCGTCGGCCCTTTCACCCTGATCGGCGATATCCGCGCCCGTCGCGCCTTGCGCGCGCCCAGCAAGCTCGCCCTGCTCTTGGTGATCGCCACGATACCGGCGCTCGCTTTCGGCCTCGCGCTGGAGCTGACCGACGCGCTTGAGGCGGTGCGCGGCGAGAACGCGCTCCTCGTGATCGGGCTCACGACGGTGGTGTTCGGCGCGCTGCTCTACATCTCAGACCGCTTCTTTCCCGAACGCGAGGAACGGCGGCTGGAGACCTGGTCCACCGGCGCGGCGATCTGGATGGGGCTGGCCCAGGCGGTCGCCCTGATCCCCGGCGTCTCCCGTTCCGGCGTCTGCATGACCATGGGGCGGTTCCTCGGCTATGGCCGCGTCGAGGCGGCGCGCATCGCCATGCTGATGGCGATCCCAACCATACTGGCGGCGGGCGGCTTTAAATCGCTGCAGTTGATCGGCTCGGGCGATCTCGAGTTGGGTCGGGACGCCGCCATCGCCGCGGGCCTCTCCTTTCTGTCCGCTTACGCCGCCCTGGCGGTGATGATGCGGCTGCTCGTGTCCTTTAGCTTCACGCCCTATGTCATCTACCGGATGTTCCTTGGGGGCGGGCTGCTGCTGGCCTGGGGCCTCACCACCCATCTGGCGGGCGGCGCGCCGTAATCCGGCGTCGCCTATCTGGAAACAGTTTAGCTGCGCGCCGGGCCTTTGTCTGCGCCGTCCGGGGCCCCACTCTCTCGCGTAACGCAGCCGCAGAGAGGAGCCCTTCCCATGACCACCCGCATTCTTCGCATCGACGCCAGCGCCCGCCAGGAAGGCAGCGTCAGCCGCGCCGCCGCCGACGCCGTGATCGAGCGTCTCCGCGCCCAAGGCCCGGTGACGGTGGACCATCTCGATCTGGCGGAGACGACGCTCCCCGCCGTCGACGCCGGATGGATCGCCGCCAACTTCACGCCGGAGGCCGACCGGACCGACGCCCATCGCGCCGCGCTGGCGGGGTCGGATCAATTGGTGGCGCAGTTGAAAGCCGCGGACGCCGTGGTGATCGCCACGCCGATCTATAATTTCGGGCTGCCCGCGCCGCTGAAAGCCTGGATCGACCAGATCGCCCGCGCTCGCCTCACCTTCCGCTACACTGAGAACGGGCCCGAAGGCCTGCTGACGGGCAAGCGCGCCGTCCTCGCCATCGCCAGCGGCGGCGTGCCGATCGACAGCCCCGCCGATTTCGCCACGCCCTATCTGCGCCATGCGCTCGGCTTTGTGGGGATCAAGGACGTCGCGGTGGTCTCGGCGGCGGGCGGAGACCTGGAGAAGGCGCGGGCGGACGCCGCGCAGCTCTAGCGCGGTCCACGCGAGAGGCGAGCTTGGGCCCTGGGCGGCGCCAAAACCGCGCGTGTCAGGGGCGATAGGCGGCGAGGTAACTTGGGATGACGTCCTCCACCGCGGTCGGCGTCAGCCCCAGCGCCGCCATGCCGTCTTTACCCTCCGAGACGACATTGTCCGATTGCAGCATCTGCACTTGGTCCAGCGTTAGAACGCCGTTGGCCAAGGCCCCGAAGGTCAGCGTCGGGATCAGGTCGAACGCCCGCCCCTGCAGCTTCGCGATCCAGAACGGCAGCTTGAACAGCCGCCGTTTGCGCTCAATCACCG
>JBCCTM010000400.1:0-2491 GCA_039198535.1 Pseudomonadota bacterium | reverse complement strand
CAACTGACGCATCTTGCTGGAACACTGCATCGTCCGGGCCGTCTCGCGGGCCGCGGCGAGCGAGGGCGCTGCGCAGTTGATCGACGAATTGTTCCGCCGTTTCCGCCCGGCTGGCCTCGACGCCCATGCCGCGCGCGAGCGCCGTGAAATCCAGCGCGGGGCGCGTGAGATCCAAGGTCGAATGCGCTTTCGGCCCCGGGTTGACCGCCTGCACGCGGCTGAGTTCGATCTGCAAGATGGCGTAGGCGCGGTTGGCCATGATGATGGTGAGGACGTCCGCTTGCTCCCGCGCCATGCTCCACAGCGCTTGCACGGAGTACATCGCGCCGCCATCGCCATGCAGGCAGATCACTTTGCGGTCCGGCGCGGCGATGGACGCGCCAAGCGCGGCGGGAAGGCCCCAACCGATGGCGCCGCCGGTGAGATTGAGGTGATCATGCCGGGGCGCGGCCGCGAGGCTCGGATAGACGCCCAGGCCTGTCGTCGCCGCCTCATCAACGATAATGGCCCCCTCCGGCGTGTTTTGAGCGAGCGCCGCGCCGATGGCGTCGGCGGTGAGCGGACCGGTGGGCGAGCCGCCAAGGGCGCCGGCCTCCGCCAGTGGGGCCGGGCCGCTCGCCCCAAGGGCGGTGGCGAGGTCCGCCAACGCCTGCGCCGCATCTTCATGGGGATGCGCCAGATACGCCGTCTCGCAGCCCTCGGGCAGGCACCAGCTCGGTTTGCCGGGATAGGCGAAAAAGCTCACCGGCGGGCTCGATTGCACCAACACCAGCAGCGTCAGCTCTTCGAGAACGGGGGTGATCTGCTCAGCAAAGTACGGCAGGCGCTCCACCGCCGGCGCGCCGACGCCGCGTTCAAGCCTGGGCGCGAAGGTGTCGCAGAACAAGCGCGCTCCGGTGGCGGCGGCGATCTTGGCGGCGTCTCGGAGGGGCGCGCCGCGCAAGCCTTGGCCGCGAAGGAGTATCCCAACAGAGCCGCCGGCGGCCTTGGCGGCGCGCATGGCGGCGGCGACGCGGTCGACGCAGGCGCCGTCGACTGCGGCGGGCGGCGCCACAGGCTGGGGGCTCGCCGGGCCCGCTGCGGCGTTCCAGGCCGCGTCTGCGGGGAGGATCAGCGTGGCCACCTGGCCCGGCGCACGCGCCGCTTCCGCATAGGCGAGCGCCGCATCGGCCGCCGCCGTCTGCGCGCTGCGCGTGCGCTTCACGTAATGGGACACTGAGCCCGCCAGCGCCGGCAAGTCAGAGGTCAGTGGCGCGTCGTAGCGGAGATGATCCTCCGCATGGTCGCCCACAAGATTGAGCACGGGGCTGGCGCCGCGGCGGGCGTTATGGAGGTTAGCCCAGGCGTTGCCGAGCCCCGGGCCGAGATGCAGCAGGGTCGCTGCGGGCCGCTCCGCCATGCGCGCATAGCCGTCGGCCGCGCCGCTCGTCACCGTCTCATGCAGGCAGAGGACCGGGCTCATCTCCGGCCGGCGGTCGAGCGCCGCCACCAGATGCATCTCCGAGGTGCCGGGGTTGGCGAAGATCGCCCGCAGCCCGGAGGCCGCGAGCGTGTCGATCAGCGCGTCCGCGCCGTTGCTGGACGGGGCCTCCGGAGATCCGTCGGCCGCAGCGGTCATTGCGCCGCCGCGACTTCAGGCGTCCGCGTCTCGTCGCGGGAGGCGGGCTGGCTTTTGCTGTTCTTGTCTCGGTAGAGCAAGCGCATCAGCGCCGGGAGCAGGGTCAACGCGCCCAACATATTCCAGAGGAACATGAAGGTGAGCATCAGGCCCATATCCGCTTGGAACTTAGTCGGCGCGAAGATCCAGGTGGCGACTCCAACCGCCAGCGAGATCCCGGTGAAGGCCACCGCCGCGCCCGTCGTCCGCACCGTGTTGAGATACGCGTCGTCGAGATTGTAGCCCTCTTTGAGATATGTAGACAACTTATCGTAGATGTAGATGCCGTAATCCACGCCGATGCCGACGCCAAGCGCGATCACGGGCAGCGTCGCCACCTTCACGCCCATGCCGAGCGTCGCCATCAGCGCCTGACCGAGCACCGACGTGAGCGCGAGCGGCGTGAGGATCACCACCAGGGCGGTCACTGATCGGAAAGTGATCAGGATCAGCACTGCGACCACGCCATAGACCAGCGCCAAGATCGTGTACTGCGCCTCGGAGATCACTTCATTGGTGGCCGCCTCAATGCCCGCATTGCCCGCGGCCAACAGCAACTCCAACTCGCCGGTGTCATTGTTGGCGACGAACTCTTTTACGGCGTCGGTCACATCGGTGAGCGTCTGCGCCTTGTGATCTTTCAAGAAGATTATCAGCGGCGACATGGAGCAATCGTGGTTCGCCAAGCCCCGGGGCGCGCGGAGCATCCCCTGGTTGATGATCTGCTGATGCCGACTGATGGCGCGCCACCGCAGATTCCCCTCGGTGGTGCCCTGCTGGCCGAGCTTGGTGAACGTCGCCACGGAGACGCTGTTTTGCACGCCGGGCAGGTTG
>JBCCTM010000399.1:0-2496 GCA_039198535.1 Pseudomonadota bacterium | reverse complement strand
GCCGCGTCTCCGATGCAGTGAGGCCGGCGGGGCGAAGCGGCTGCGGGCGGAGGGGACGTCCCCTCCGTTTGGAGAGCTGAGCGACCGATCCCCTCCGTCTGTCGCGCCGCCAGACCGTGCGGAACGCCGCGCAGGGGCCTCAATGGCCCCAAGCGGCGTATCCCCCTGTCGCGGCGGGCTCAGCGATAGACCAGCATGGGGATGCGGCTCGACTGGATGAGCGCCGCCGTGGTGCTGCCGATCATCAGGGTGCGCAGGCGCGAATGACCAAAGGCGCCCATGACCAAGAGGTCGGCGTTCTCATCTGTGACCGCCTGGGGCAGCGCGTCGGTCGCCGCGCCGGGCAGGATCTTCTTCGCCACGGCGAAGCCGGCGTTCTGTAGACGGGCCGCGGCGGCGCCGAGCTTGGTCGCCGCCTCGTCATCCGGCCGCCCGGCCAGCGCCAACACGATTTCAGCGCCGCTAAACAGCGGAGATTGCGTCACTGCCGCCACCGCATGCATCGCGCTTGGGCGTCCGTCAAAGGCGACCATCACGCGCCGGATCTCGCGATACGCTTGCGAGGCCACCAACACCGGCTTCGACGCGCCGCGCAGAATGCGCTCGAGATTGGAGCCGAGATGCAGCCCCCGCGCCGTTTGCCGCGCGAGCTCCGCGTCTTGCCCCCGCTTGCCAATGACGATCAGCTCGGACGTCGCCTCGCGTTCCGCCAAGGTCTCCAAAAGATCGCCGTGCCGGAGCGTGACCGCCGTCGTCAGCCCCTTGTCGGCGAGCGCGGCGGAGGCGTCCTCCAGCTCCAACCGCGCGGCTTTGATCAACAGCTTGGCCCGCTCCGCATCAAGTGCGGCGAGCTCCTCCAGCAGCTGGCGCCGCGCGCCCGCCACCAGCCGCCCTGAGCGATCCTCCGACGACAGCTCGCGCCGGCCGATCACCTGCAGCAGCTCCACCGATGCGCCAAGCTTGGCCGCGGCCCAAGCCGCGTAGTCCACCACGCTTTGCGCGTAGATCGAGCCGTCAACGGCGGCGAGGATGGAGGTCATCAACGCATCTCCCTTTCAGCGAGGCGACGACGGCGCTCAATGCGCCATCAGCGTGTCATCCATCTCGCCCGGCTTGGCCCCCGATTTGGCCCCCGCCTTGTCATAAATCGCCAGCTCATCCACCAGCGTCTCAGACGCGGCGTTGAGGCCAATCACCTCCACCTCCGCGCCGTCGCGCCTGAATTTGAGGACCGCCGTGTCCAGCGCGCCGACGCCGGAGATGTCCCAAATATGCGCGCGGCTGAGATCGATGGCGACCTCGTCCAACGCCTCGCGGAAATCAAAGGATTTCAGGAATTCCTCCGCCGAGGCGTAGAACAGTTGGCCCTCCACCACATAGGTCCGCTTCCGCCCGCCCTTGGACAGCGTCGAGGTGACCCGGAAAATCTGCGCGATCTTGGCGGCGAAAAACACGCCCGACAGCAGCACGCCGATCAGCACGCCGATGGCCAGGTTATGGGTCGCCACCACGCCCACCACCGTGGCGATCATCACGATGCTGGAGCTGGTCGGGTGCTCGCGCAGTTTGCGGATCGACGCCCAGCTGAAGGTGCCGATGGAGACCATGATCATGATCGCCACCAGCGCCGCCATGGGGATCACGCTCACCCAGTCGCCGAGGAACACCACCAGGATCAGCAAAAACACGCCGGCGCTGAAGCAGGAGAGCCGCCCCCGCCCGCCGGATTGCACGTTGATGATGGACTGCCCGATCATGGCGCAGCCCGCCATGCCGCCGATGAAGCCGGTGGCGATGTTGGCCACGCCCTGGCCCACGCATTCCTGATTGCGGTCGCTGTCGGTGTCGGTGAGCTCATCGACGATGGAGGCGGTCATGAGCGATTCGAGCAGGCCCACCGCCGCCACTGCAACCGAATAGGGCAGGATGATCATCAGCGTCTCGAGCGTGAAGGGTATGTCCGGGATCAGGAACACCGGCAGCGTCGAGGGCAGCTCACCCATATCGCCCACGGTGCGCAGATCCCAGTCGAAGTACAGCGCCGCCGCGGTGATCACCAGGATGCAGACCAACGGCGCCGGCACCGCCTTGGTGACCAGCGGCAGCGCGTAGAGGATGAGAAGCCCGAACGCCACCAGCGGATAGGTGAGCGCCGGCACGCCGATCAGCTCGGGGATCTGCGCCATGAAGATCAGGATCGCCAACGCGTTGACAAACCCGGTTAGCACGGAGCGGGAGATATAGCGCATGGCGCGGCCGAGCTTTAGAAAGCCTGCTCCCACCTGCAGCACGCCGGCCAGCACAGTGGCGGCCAACAGGTACTCCAGCCCGTGCTCTTTCACGAGCGTGACCATCAGCACAGCCGTGGCCGCGGTGGCCGCCGAGATCATGCCCGGCCGCCCGCCCACGATGGCGGTGATCACCGCGATGGAGAAGGAGGCGTAGAGCCCGACTTTCGGATCGACGCCTGCGATGATCGAGAAGGCGATGGCCTCG
>JBCCTM010000398.1:0-2502 GCA_039198535.1 Pseudomonadota bacterium | reverse complement strand
TTGATCTCTCCGCGGAACGAGCTGCTCAGGCCGCGACGGTGGCTTTCCACCGAAACCACGTCGTGCTTTTGGCTGATGCGATAGTTCAAATGATCCGCGATCAGCGCCGGCAGATCCTCGAGCGGCGCCACAAGACGCTCAACCAGCTCATGCGCCTGCGGGCGAACCAGGAGATCGTCGACCGCGTTCCGCTTGAGGATCTGCCGGCGCTGATCGCGGATCATTTGAACTATCGCATCAGCCAAAAGCACGACGTGGTTTCGGTGGAAAGCCACCGTCGCGGCCTGAGCAGCTCGTTCCGCGGAGAGATCAACGCGCTCCTGCAAGCGCATTCCCGCAACATCGTTGGGGCCGTGCGGAACAAGGCTCAGCTGCGCAATGTGCTCCGCGAGCTGCACGGCGGGAAAACCGGCGACGCACCGGCCAAGGAAATCGCCGATGCGTTCCGAGCAACGGCCGAGCGGGCGCGTCAGCTCTTCAACGCCCATGGCGGAAACATCGGCAAACTCCATGATTGGGGCCTGCCGCACACCCACGATCCACGGCGCCTGAAAAACCGCGCCGACGAATGGAAAGCGTTCATCGCCGAGCGGCTCGACTGGTCGCGCATCATCAACCGCGACACCGAGCAGCCGTTCGCCGCGCCCGGTCAGCGGCCGGCGCCGCAGGACGAAGCGCGGTTCCTGGACGACATCTACAACGGCCTCAGCACCGACGGCTGGGACGATCGCCTGCCCTCGATGACCTCCGGCGGGCGGGCGCTGTTCAGCCGGCGCGCGGAGCATCGGATCCTGCATTTCCGCGATGCGGACGCCTGGCTCGAGTACAACGAGGAGTTCGGCCGGACCAACCCCTTCGACGCGATGATCAACCATCTCGAAGGCATGGCGCGGGACATCGCGCTGATGCGCGTGCTTGGGCCGAACCCGCAAGGCGGGCTCGAGCATCTGATCCAGGCGGCGACGCGGCGGGCGAAGCTGTCCGGCAACGCCGATGTCGTCAAGCGCGTGGAAATCGCGGCGAAAAGCGCGCAGCCGATAATGGACATCATCACCGGCGCCGCAAATGTGCCCGTGCGCGAGACCTTTGCGCGGATCATGGCCGGCACGCGCAACGTGCTGGCCAGCGCTCAGCTCGGCTCAGCGCTCCTGTCGTCTGTTACCGACATTTGGACAGCGCGCCTTACGGCAAAGTCGATCGGCCTGAACCCCGGCAACGTGCTGAGCACGGTCGTACGCCTCGCTGCTTCGCCTGAGCATCGCGACATGGCGGCCAGCCTCGGCTTCGTGGCGCAGACCATGGCGGACACGGCGGCCGGGACCGCGCGCTTCTACAACGACGTCTTCTCCGGCGAGATCACGCAGCGCCTCAGCGGCGCTGTCATGCGCGCTCAAGGGCTGAGCTTCTGGACCGACATGAACCGGATCGGGTTTCAGATGTCGATGGCGGCGGACCTGGCGAACCATGCGCATCTCGGCCGAGGGCTCGACCAGATGGGCGAGCTCGGCGCGCTGCTGCGCCGCCGCGGCGTCACGGACGAAGACTGGCGCCTGCTGTCCGATCCGGAGCTTCTGTCTACGCCGCGGCCCGACGCACGCTTCCTGACGCCGCAGGAGTGGCGCCGAGCGGCGATCGCCGGCGGCATGGAGACGGCGCGCGCTGAGAACCTTTCCGCCCGGCTGCAGGCGATCATGGAAGAGCAGCTCGAGCGCGCGGTGCCGACGCGGAACATCCGGCTCACCGCCGCCCTCGGCGGCGCGCTGCGGCCCGGCACCGTGATGGGCGAGCTGGCCCGCTCCGGGCTCAGCTACAAGAGCTTTCCCATCGCGATCATGATGAACCAGTACGAACATGTCATGAGCCTGCCGACGCCCATGGCCAAGGCGCGCTACATGGCAAGCTTCGTCGCCGGCACCACGCTGCTAGGCGCCCTCGCGATCCAGCTGAAGGAGATAGCCAAGGGCAACGATCCGCGGCCGATGGACGACTACAAGTTCATCGGCGGCGCCCTGCTGCAGGGCGGCGGCCTGGGCATCTTCGGCGATTTTCTGGTGGCGGAAACCGCGCGCACCGGCGGCGGGCTGGCCGAAGTGATCGTGGGGCCCGTCGGCGGCTTGGTCGGCGATGGATTGCGCATGGGGCAATCCAACGTCGCGCGCATGCTGGAAGGCCGCGAGCCTCTCCTCGGCCGAGACGTCACCAACTTCGCCCGCTTCAACACCCCAGGCACGAACCTGTGGTTCAGCCGCGTCGCGATGGACCGGCTCGTCTGGGATCAGATGCAGCTCGTCTTGGATCCAGAGGCCGAGGTGCAGTGGCGCCGCCAGGCGCGCCGCCGCCTGCGCGAGTACCGCAACACTCCGTGGTGGCGCCGCGGCGAGCTGCTGCCTGACCGCGCGCCCGACCTGTCCAACGCCGTCGGAGGCCAGCCGTGACCGTCGAAGTCTTTGAGCCTGCGGACGTCTACACGATCCAGACCACGGGCCCCTACGCGATCCCGTT
>JBCCTM010000397.1:0-2507 GCA_039198535.1 Pseudomonadota bacterium | reverse complement strand
GCCACTTCCGGATGAGTTGACGGATTTCGTGGAGTTTTCCTTTCTGTCGCTGATGAACGAGTATCTGTGGTCTCAGCAGCCGGGGCTCGACGACTGGAAGCGCGCCAACCGGCTCGACGGCTTCGGCGCCACCATCGCGGCGATCCCGAAAGACGACGCGGCGAAGCACGAGATCATGAAGCGCATCCGCAAAAACGCGGTTCCGGCGGTGGAGAACCTCCAGCGCTTGATGACGGCGAACGCCGGCTCGACCGCCACGGCGCATTAAAGGGGATGATCATGGGCACCCAGCTGGAGAGCTTCCAAGTACGCCGCGACGCGCTGACGACGGCGCGCCGCATCGAGAACGCGGCCCCAGAGCCCGCCGATGGCGAGATCGTGCTTCGGCTCGACCGCTTCGCGTTCACCGCCAACAACATCACCTACGGCGTCTTTGGCGACGCCATCGGCTATTGGCGGTTCTTCCCGCCCACGCCGGCGGATTGGGAAAGCGGCTGGGGCGTCATCCCGGTCTGGGGCTTCGCCGATGTGGTCGCCTCGGCCCATCAGGCGATACCCGAAGGCGAGCGGATCTACGGCTATTGGCCGCCCGCCACCCATGCGCTGATGCGCCCAGACCGCGTCTCGCCATCACGCTTCTTGGACGCGAGCCCCCATCGCGCTGAGCTGCCCGGCGGCTACAATTGGTACACGCGCGTCGGCGCGGAGCCGAGCTATCGCCGCGACGGCGATGATCGCCGCGCCCTCCTCGCGCCGCTGCATCTGACCTCCTTCTGCATCTGGGACCAGTTGAAAGCGGCGGACTGGCGGGGCGCGCGCCGCATTGTCATCCTGAGCGCCTCCAGCAAGACCAGCATCGGCCTGGCCTTCGCGCTGGCGCGGGATCCGGACGCGCCGGAGGTGGTCGGCCTCACCTCGGCCCGTTCGCTCGACTTCGTGTCCGGGCTTGGTTTCTACGGCTCTTGTCTCAGCTACGACGCGCTTGACGATCTAGACGCGGACATTCCGACCGTGGTGGTGGACATGTCAGGGGCCGCGCCGATCCTCGGGGGGCTCCACCGCGTGCTCGGCGAGAACCTCATCCATTGCCTGAATGTGGGCGCGACCCATTGGCGCGATGGCGGCGACCATCCGGATGTGAACCAGGAGCGCTCGGAGTTTTTCTTCGCGCCGGGGCATATCGCGCGGCGCATCAAGGAATGGGGCCCCGAGGAGTTTGACCGAAAGAGCGCGGGTTTTCTGGCCGACAGCGTGGCGGAAAGCGCGCGTTGGCTGCAGGTGCGCGAGGTCTCGGGCTTGGCCGGTCTGGAACAACGCTACGCCAGCGTCTGCGCCGGTGAGGCTCCGCCGGAGGAGGGGCTGATCGTCGCCTTGTGACGCCGTCTAACGCGGCGGCGGTTCCGTCCCAGAGTTTGGCCCCCTATGCTGATCCGCTCAGGGGCGGATCGGGGATGCGGCGACATGAGAACATTTCACCTTTTGGCGGCCTTGATGGCCGCCGCCATGCTCACAACGTCAAATGCGGGGGTTGAGGACGGCGGAGCCTTCGCCCAGAGCGGCGGGTTCCCCGCGCCGGAGGCGCAGACTACGCCCGGCGGCGTGCCCGAGGCGCCGCGCATGCGCCGGACCTACGCATATCTTGACGGGGAGGACGAGGAATTGAGCCGCGCGATCGACTACGCGCGGTTCACCCTGCCGCGTTTCGTGTCGATCCACGCCTCCCGCCACCAAGCGCCGGAAAGACTTGAGTCAATGGTCCGAGCCGCCGTGCCGAATGGCGCAGGCGGCCTCGAATATCGCTGGCTCGAGAACATCGTCATCGAGCCCGACGCATCGATCTCAGGCGATCTCAACACGGCCTCTGAGACCGGTGCGGCGCTGGCCAAAGGCGCGCGGGTCACCGCCGAGCCCGACGCCATCGTCGACTGGGCGATCTTCACGGAGAGCGGCGGGATCGTCGGCGCCTACACCACCCGGGTCGACGTCGCTCGCGCCGATGCGGAGACGCAGAGCCTCTATGAGGGCCGGTTTATCGATTGACGCGGCGCGACCGCATACGGGACGGGAGTGGGCGCGATGAATGAGCCTGTGAGGAAGCAGCCCTCCGTGAACGAAACGGCGGATCTCGACGCCGCCATCGCAGAGCTCTGGGGCGAGGCGGGCCGGGTTGAGTTCATCGAGGCCAATGGGATCCGCTTCGAAGTCGGCGTCATGGGCGATGGGCCAAAGTTGGCGCTCTGCCTGCACGGCTTCCCCGAGCATTTCATTTCCTGGCGCCATCAAGCGCCGCTGCTGGCCGAGCGCGGCTACACGGTCTGGGCCCCCAATCTCCGCGGCTATGGCCGCACGGATCGCCCCACGGCCGTGCGCGCATATCGCTTAAAGACGCTCATGGCCGATGTGGCCGGCCTCTGGGACGCCGGCGCCGCTCGCGGGCTCAGCCCTTCTCTGCTGATGGCCCATGATTGGGGCGCGATCATCGCTTGGGCCTTCGTGCTCAATCGCGT
>JBCCTM010000396.1:0-2533 GCA_039198535.1 Pseudomonadota bacterium | reverse complement strand
CGCTGGCCGCGATCCCAATCCTGGTGCGGGGCGACCGCGCGCCGAGCCCGCCGCGGGAAGCGCGCCTCCGCGGCGGCGCGCTCGCCTTCGCCCGGACCACGCCGCATTTTTTCGGCGCGGCTGTTCTCTTCGGCCTGCTGGAGACGGGCGGGGGCTCGATGCTCGTCAGCTGGGGCCTGGCGCTTCAAGTCTCAGAAACCGAAGCGCTCACCTTGGCCGCCGCCTTCGCCGCCGGCGGTCTGCTGTTCCAGCCGCTGTTCGCCTATGCGGCCGAGCGCATGGCGCCGGAACGCTTGATGACGGTGGCGGCGCTGGTGTGCCTGGCCGGGGCGACGGCGGCGCTCTCGGCGAGCGCGCTCAGCTTTCCGCTCTTGATGGCGCTGCTGTTTTTCTGGGGCGGGCCGACCGCTGGGCTCTATATCGCCGCCTTGGTCGCGGTCGGGCGGCGGCTGGAGGGCCCCGCCTTGGCGGCGGCCAACGCGGCGCTGGTCTCGGGCTATGGGCTCGGCGCGTTAACCGGTCCGCTGGCCATGGGCGTTGGGCTCCAGCAGCTCGGGCCCAATGGCTTGCCCCTGTCGGTGATGGTGGCCGCCCTCCTTTACCTGCCGATCCTGGCTCGGGCCGCGGCCCGGCCTTGACCTTGGCCAGTCCGCCGCTTAGGCAACGCGCAGATGCGCCGGCGGCGGGAGGCCCCCTGGCGCTTTCGCCGTTTATTCCGCCGGCTCAGCGCCGTGCGACAGGGAGGAGACGCCGATGGCGAAGCCCACCACCATCAAAATCCGCCTGAACTCGACGGCGGACACCGGATATTTCTACGTGACCAAGAAAAACTCCCGCACCATGACGGAGAAGATGGTCGTCCGGAAGTACGACCCCATCGCGAAAAAGCACGTGGAATTCAAAGAGGGCAAAATAAAATAAAGCCGTCCTTCGAAGGGTGAACGCATAAAAAAAGCCCGCGGCGCGCCGCGGGCTTTCTTGTCTCAGGCTGTGGGCCGATTATTCGTCGGCGGCGCCCATGAACTGGAGCAGGAACATGAACATGTTCACGAAGTCCAGGTAGAGGCGCAGCGCGCCCATGATGGCGCCTTTCTCGAGATACGCCTCGCCGGCCGGACCGGCTTGCGCGGCCTCAAGATACTCGTTCTTGATCGACTGCGTGTCATAGGCGGTCAACGCCGCGAACAGCAGCACGCCGATGGCGGCGATGGCCGTCTGCAGCAGGCCAGAGCCGATGAAGATGTTGGCGATCGAGACCACGATCAGGCCGATCACGCCCATGATCAGGAACGAGCCCCAACCGCTCAGATCTTTCTTGGTCGTGTAGCCGTAGAGGCTGAGGCCAAGGAACGCCACCGCGGTGGCGAAGAAGGTCTGCGCGATGGACATGTCGGTGAACACCGCAAAGATCCAGGCGATGGACAGGCCCATCACCGCGCCGAACGCGTAGAACACCATGGTCGCCGTTGACGCGCTCATGCGGTTGATCATGGCCGCGAACGCAAAGACGAAAATCAGCGGAGCGAACATCACCACCCAGCGGATCGGGCCGGTGAAGAACGTCTCCAGCAGGGCTGCGTTGTTGCCCACATAGAAAGCCACGCCGCCGGTGAGGACCATCGCGGTCGCCATCAGCATGTAGACTTTGTTCATATAGGCGCGGAGGCCTTCATCGATGTCCGCGCGGACGCCGCCCTGTGCGACGCTCGGCTGATAGTCTGCCATTTCTACCCAATCCCTCTTGCGTTGCCCGAGAGCGGTTCAAGCGCTCCGTTGCGCGAATATCGGGTGCGACAGGTTGCGTTTCAAGAAACACATCCAGAAAAAGTCGCCGCTTAAAACTCGGGCGGCGGCCCCTCCGGCGGCTCGGCCCCCGGCGTGCTGAGAAAGTCGAGCCAAGCCCGCGTCACCGGGTCGCCGTCGGACGCCGCATCCAACAGCGCGTCGGCCTCCTCAGGCCGCTCGGCGAGTGTCAGCGCAACAGCACGGGCGGCGGTGGCCAGCCAAGGCCGTTCCTCAATGAGCCGCGCGAGACCCGCCGCCGCTTCCCCATCCACCGCATGCCAAACGCCCAATCCGCAGACCCAAATCTGCGCCGGCCGCGGATCCCCCTGTGACGCCGCGTGCAGCGCCTCAAGATCCTCGACCAACGGCCCGATCCGCGCGGCTTGGCCGTTCGAGGCGTAGTGGAGGATCAGGTTAAACGCGCCCTTCGCTTGTTCGAGCTGGATCTCCGCCGACCCCGTCTCCGACGCCAGCGCCGCCAGCGCGCCATACAGCTCCCGCGACTCCGACACCGCGCCGGCCCCGCCCAGAGCGCTGATCAGATTAAACGCGCCCTGCGCTTGCCGGAGCTGGATCTCCGCCGATCCCGTCTCCGACGCCAGCGCCGCCAAATCGCCGTAGAGCTCCCGCGCCTCCGACATCGCGCCGGCCCCGCCCAGAGGGCTGATCAGATTAACCGCGCCCTTCGCTTGTTCGAGCTGGATCTCCGCCGATCCCGTCGCCGACGCCAGCGCCGCCAGCGCGCCAT
>JBCCTM010000395.1:0-2546 GCA_039198535.1 Pseudomonadota bacterium | reverse complement strand
CACCGCCGCGGCGGAGGCGCCTCGGGCGATGCTGGGTGTGACGAAAGCCACATCCTCCCGGGCTCGCCACGCGTCCAAGCGCGCCTCGGTGACCAAACCGGCGC
Organism: Pseudomonadota bacterium; assembly: GCA_039198535.1. Classification (GTDB taxonomy): domain Bacteria; phylum Pseudomonadota; class Alphaproteobacteria; order Rhodobacterales; family Rhodobacteraceae; genus JALEGB01. Next base: position 2,442 of record JBCCTM010000395.1, on the reverse strand, counting down.
GGAGCGGCGTGAGCTCGCGGTTGCGCGGATCTTCCGTGAGCCGCTCCACCTCATGGGCGACGACGCCGATCTGCAGGCCGAGCAGCACCAGCAATGGCGCGATCACCGCCGCCAACCCCGCGACCGCGGCCGTGGTGAAGCGCGCGTCTCGCCAAAGATCGAGCAATGCGAGGCGCGCGGGGAAGAACGGACCGCCGCCGCTCGCCCGGCGCCGCGGCGAGGGCGCCTTTGGCCCCGCGGTCGGAACGCGCGCGCCCTGATCCGTCGGCCCACTTGCGGCGACGGCTCCGTCTGCAACGGGCGCGCAGGTGGCCACCGTCGCGCCATCGGCGCTCACCGACAGCTCCATGCGATAGACCTCGTCGGCGACCTGACCAACCAACTCCAAATCATGGCTGACCAAGACGCCCGCCGCGCCCCGCCGCGCCACTTGGGCCGCCAGCGCCTCGACAATCGCACGGCCCCGCGCCCGGTCCACCGCCGCGGTCGGCTCATCGGCCACCAACAGCTTCGGCTCCCGCGCCAGCGCCGAGAGGATCGCCGCGCGTTGACGCTCGCCGCCGGACAAGGTCGCCGGCCGCGCCCGCAGCCTTCTTCCAAGCTCCAGCTCCTCGGCCAGCGCCTCGATCAAAGCCGGATCTGCAGGGAGCCCCGCCAAGCGGCGCGCTGCGGCGGCGTTGCCGGCGACGTCTAGAAACGGCGCGAGGCCGCCGCTTTGCAGCACCAGGCCCACATGGCGACGCAGCAAGGAGAGACCGCGCTCATCGCCCGCTGTCCAGAGCGCCGCCGCGTCGCTCTCGTCCGCAAGCGTCGCGACGCTGAAGGCCTCCGCGGCGTCAGGGGCGGAGATCAGCGCCAGGATATCCAACAGCGTGCTTTTGCCCGCGCCGCTTGGCCCGATCACCGCGACCAGACGGCCCGGCGCCAGATCCAGCCGGTCGACCCGCAGCTCAAAGCGCTCGGGCCCTCCGGGGTGACCAAGCGTCTTCCGCAGCCCGCGCAACCGCAGGACTGGAGCCCGCGTCGTCACGGCAGATCCGAGAGCAGCACGGGATAGACCTGGTCGAAATCATCGGCCCCAGGCCACAGCGCGATCCAGTCATCAGAGGCGTACAGGTCGCGATACGCGAACAGCTTACGGAGGATCGACTGCTCCAGCCGATCGCGCGCGTCGGCGGACATCTCGGAGAAGCGCTCAGGCGTAAGGCTCATGATCTGGCTGCGATAAGGCAACGTCGCCAGCCAGCGGGGCAACAGGCCCGTCTCCGCGATGGAACGCGCGGTCCCATAGTCCAACTGGCTATCCAGCGCCGCGGAGGTGGCCGCAGCTTGGAGCTGCGAGAAGAAGGTCGGACCGTCGATGGATTTCGCTCGCAAGAACGCCTCGAGGATCGCCTCAAGGGTGCGGATCAAATTCTCCAGCTCCCGCTTCTCCAGCAGCACGCGGACCTCCAGCGTCGGCGTGACCATGTCCTTCGGGTCCACATCCAGCGCCCAGAAGGTGATGTCCCGCGGGCGGGCGGCCGGCGCGCCCAGATACGAGATCAGCGCCGCGTCGAAGGCGGCGTCCGCCGCAGCCCGGGCGCGGGGAACAGCGTCCGCTCTGTCGTCCCGGTCCGCCTGCCTGTCCGCCTGCCCGCCGCCCAGTCGCACCCGCCCGGCCCGCACGGCGTTGAGCGCCAGAGACAGCTGCTCGGCGAGCCCATACACGGCGTCGTAATACTGCTGACGCACCTGGGCCGGCTGCTCCGGATCCACCTTGATGCTGAGATACGAGGACGAGCGTTGTCCGGGGTTGAGCGCCAGCGCGGAGAATTGGCGCCGGGCGATCGCGGCGTCCTCCCGCGGCGGTAGGGACGCCTCGGCGGCGGCGGCGGCGCTGGGAGGAGCGTCTTGGGCAGGAGCGTCTTGGGGAGGAGCGTTTTGGGCAGGGGCGTCTTGCAGCGCCGTCGGCGCGGCCCCAAGCGCCTGTTCCGCATGAAGCGCGACGATGCGCACATTGGCCGCATCCGCCTGCCGGCGCACGCTTTCCGGGCTCAGCCGGCCGCCTTTGCCATCGCCGAGCGCGTTGGCGCTGGCGTCGCCGATCAGCACCACAAAACGGAGCGTGTTCTCGCCCCAAGCGCCTTCAATGGCTTTGGCCACCCCTTCAAGCGCGGCTTCGGGCCAATCGCCCCCGCCGCCGGCGCGTGCGGCCGGGTCGTCCGCCAACGTCGCGCGCAACCGATCCGGTCCCACCGCGCCGTCAGGAAAGAAATCCCGCGCCAGCTCGAAGGGACATCCGGCGCATTGATCGGCCACATCCGTGTAGCCCACTAACCCGTAGCGCAACCGCGCCCGCGCCTCGTCCGCGCCTAACAGCGCGGTGAGCTGGCGCATGGCGCGGCGAACCGCGTCGAGCTGCGGTTGCATGGAGGCGGTCATGTCGATGACGAACTTCAT
>JBCCTM010000394.1:0-2568 GCA_039198535.1 Pseudomonadota bacterium | reverse complement strand
GGGCGGACCGGACCGGGGCAATTAACGCGGCTGATCTGGTCTCCCGTGGAGCCAAGCGCGGCCCGGCCGCCACAGCGCTCCAAATCCCGCTGGTTTGGTTCGCTTCTTGCGGCGCTGCGGTTGTGCGGCGGCGGTCGCATGCTACCGAACCCATGGGAAAGTGGGCGAGAAAGGGGCGACGCATGGCGATCCATCGGTCTAAGCCACTCAACACGCTCGCGGCGGCGGCGCTGGGCCTGGCTGTTTTGGCGGGCTGCTCCGCATCTGACGCGGCGCTTACGGGAGCCGCCTTTAGCGGACCGAGCGGCGTGTTTTCGCCCGCGCCCATGGCGGCGCATGGGGAGATCATCGCGGAGCAAGATCGCCTGCGCGAGGCCGTGGTGGCCCATGTGCCTTTCAACGTGTCCCTTTGGCTCCGTCGCGACGGCGAGCGCCAGTTCATGGTGCAGCGCCAGGATTTGCAGCCGATGTTCCAGACCGACTGGTCCCAGATCCGCGCGCAATCCGCCGTGGCGAACGCCTACACCGATGAATGCGATGGCGGCGCGCTGATTTTCCGCCAAGCCGTGCTTGATCAGACCGGCGTCTGGGTGGTCGACGGCGTCTGCTCCGCGCCTGGCGCGACGGTGGCGGTTGAGGATCTCGATCCGGTCAATGCGCGGTTTTACGCGCCCGTTCCGCGTCAACGCCCCGCGACCCGCGGCTGACCGCGCCTCACGAAGCGAAGGCCTCGTCAGCGCTCGCCCTGCGGATCAGGGCGTGTAGGGATCATACTCGTCTTGCTTTTCGGCGCGTTCTTGAACCGACGCCCGATGCGCCATCCAGCCGGCGGCGAAGCCCGCCAGCCCGGCGAGCATCACCGCCGAGGTGACAACGATATTGATGGTGCTGAAGGTCCACACTGGGTCGTTCCTTAATATCGTGCAGCGCCGCCGTTCCGCAGAACTCCACCTCCGTCTTCGTCGAAACCGCGCCGCCCGTCCACTCCATCGACGCGGCCGCGAATCCAGCAGCCGCCCTGCCCCTCGGCGGAGCAAAGCTCTACTTGCAAAGCAAAAACGCAGTGATGTGGCGGGCGCGCCAGTCTGCCAAAATTATTCGCCTTATCCAGGTGCGCGCATGGTTCTCTGTGCGGCGGAAAGCGCCGGTCCCGCAGGCATGGCCGCGCGGATGGCGCAGGGGAACGCCGCTTAATCAGTCCCCGCGTTAAGCATCGCTCTCTCGGATCGCAACACGCTGGAAATTATCCCGACGTAAGCTGGGCGCGGAACAGAGGAGCTTCGCGCCATGCTCGCACGACTAGCCAATGCTGTGATCGGGGGGCGCTACGCTGAGCATCCGAAGCGCCTTTGGCGCCGATACGTCGTCGGGCTTTGCGTGATTGTGGGGCTATTGATGACCTCCCATCTCGCGTCGCTCCAGGCGGCCGCTGTAAGCGAACAGGACGCCGCCATCATCAATGATAGCGGGCGACAGCGGATGCTGAGCCAACGCATCCTGTTCTTCGCCGAGAAGCTCGTCGCAGACAGCGCCGCCGCTCAGAACGCGCGCATGCTCGCCGACATGCGAGACGCCATCGATCTTTTTGAAACGACGCATATCCGTCTCTCGTCTGACCCGGCTCTCTCTCCGGCGATGCGCGGCCTCTACTTTGGCGTAACCGGCGAGGGCGCGCTGGATCAGATGGTCCGCGACTTCGCCCGGGATGCCTGGACCGTCCTCGCACGGGCGGAGCGGGGCGATGAGGCGACCTGGGCCGCGTCCGAGACGGCGCGGGAGCGTATGGTCAAAGCCGGCCCCGGCCCGCTTCTGAGGAAGCTCAATGCGGTCGTCATGGGGTACGAGGCCGAAGCTCAAGCGAACTTGTCCGGCATCGTCTTGGTCAACCAGCTGTCCATGCTCATGGCGTTGGTCGCGCTCACCCTCGGGATCTTCGGCATCTTCATGCCCGCCCATTACGCCACGCTTCGCGCCAACCGTCGCCTCAGAGCTCAGGCGCAGGATCTGGAGAAACTGCGGGCCGCCGCCCAACACGAGGCCCTCCACGACGCGCTGACCGGCCTGCCCAACCGGCGGCATTTGGAGCAAGAGATGACCTCTCGCTGCGCGGCGGCGGCGGCCAGCGGCCGCGGCGTCGGCGTGCTTCACATCGATCTCGACCGCTTCAAGCAAATCAACGACACGCTCGGCCACGCCGCCGGCGACCATGTGCTGCGCCATGTGGCCGACACGTTGCGCGCAGCGGTTGGCCCCTCAGATTTTGTCGGAAGGGTCGGCGGCGACGAGTTCGTGGTTCTCATGGACGCCGATGCGGGCGAGGACACGGGCGAGGGCGAGGGCAGTCCGCTGCAGAGCACGGCGGACGGCATCATCGAGGGCCTCTCGAAGCCCGTACAATTTGACGGCGAACTCTGCCATTTCGGGGCCAGTGTCGGCATCGATATCGGGATGGCCTGCGCTTCGGGGCCGGAGATCGACCCCGCGCGACTGCTCGCCAACGCGGACATCGCCCTCTACAGCGCCAAAGGGTCAGGCCGAGGGCGCGCCGAATACTTCACGGAAGAATTG
>JBCCTM010000393.1:0-2570 GCA_039198535.1 Pseudomonadota bacterium | reverse complement strand
GCCGGCTTTTGGGCGCCGCGCTTTCGATCTGTCGCGAACGGCGCGTGGGGGCCTCAATGGCCCCGAGCGGCGTATCTCCTCCGCCGCGGCCCAGCGCCGTCAAAGCCCAGGGGGCGGCGCCCGCGCATACGCATCCCCGTCTTCCAGTGATCGAACGCCGCGCGCCGAACCGACCGCAGTCGCCCCTTCCGCTGGCGGGGCCGCCGGCTCTTGGGCGCCGCGCTTTCGATCTGTCGCGAACGGCGCGTGGGGGCCTCAATGGCCCCGAGCGGCGTATCTCCTCCGCCGCGGCCCAGCGCCGTCAAAGCCGGGGACGGCCAATGGCGGCGGACGCCTCTTCGCGATGTCCGTCTCCCCTTGGTTTGGCCGCTGGCGGCGTCGCCCCCAACTTCACGGTTTCAGCCTTCCGCCGCAGACCGATGCGGCGCTCAGACCGGACGGGATCAGAGGGCTACACCCGCGCGGCCGACCCTTCATAGGGTCCTGGCGGGGATACAAGCGCGATGCCCATGGCGATGGCCGCCGGCGCGATGACGGCGGCGAAGTCGAAGAGCGCGACGCCGTCCGGCGCACAGCCGCGGTCGATCCAAATCAGCAGGTGGTAGACGGCGTGCGCCGTGGGCCAGCCCGCTCCGGCGATCATGAGATTTTGCGCGCCGCTGACCGCGCCCCACCCCAGCGCCGCGCCACTGACCATCAAAGCCAACCCCACATCCCGCAGGAAATGGGTGTTGAACGGCCCTGTGAGCGGGACGCCTGGCGTGAAATGATAAAACGTCTCCGGCGCCGCTAAAGCGACAGCCCCGGTCGCCGCGTATCCCGCCGCGATGATGATGAGCACAATGCGGAGCATCCCGCGCCCTCCCAGGTCTACGCGCCCCCCAAGCCCAGAGCGTAGCCATCTCTCTGACGGCGCCGCGCTCTGAAGTCACAGGGCGGGACCCAAGTACATCGCGTTGCGACGACTTGCCTTACAGGGCCGCGGGCGGCGCTTCACGGTCAGCGGGGCAGCGTTTCTTCGACGAAGGCGCCGATGGCGGACCAGAGCTGCTCCTGGATCGCGTCGGTCTCCAAAAACGGCTCGTGGCGCGCGCCGCCGACCAAATCGATCAGCCGACCGCCCGCCGCCCGCGCATAGCGGCGCGCCGCCTCCGCCGAGACCACCCGCTCCGCGTCGCCGACCGCCACCAGCCGCCGCGCGCCCGTTGGGCGCAACCGCGCCATCTCTCTCACCGCCGCGCGGACCCAGCCCCAGCTGGCCCCACCTAAAGCCAGCTCAGGATGCGCGCGGACGAAGCCCGCATAGGCGCGCTCAAAACGGTCCGGGTCAGAGGTCAACACATTGCCGTCGAAGCCCCCCTCCGCGAGAGACCGCGCGGAGCCGCCCGGCACGTAAGCGCGCTCCGCGCCGAGCCCGGCCGCCGCGACGGCGACGGCGCGGGTTAAGCCGCTTCCCGCCGCGCCATGGAGGCCCAGCATGGGCGCGGAGAACACTGCGCCGGACATTGGCGGGACCGCGCCGTCGCCAGAGGCGGCGCGCATCAACATGCGCGCGGCGATCGCCCCGCCCATGGAATGCGACACCAGCAGCAGCGGCGCGCCGGGCGCGCGCGCCTTGAGCGCCTGCAGCGCGGCGTCCACATCAAGCTGATACTCGGCGAAGTCCCGCACAAAGCCGAGCCGCCGGTCAGGCGTCAGACGATCGGAGAGCCCTTGCCCCCGCCAATCCAGCGTGAGCACGGCGAGGCCGAGTGCGCGGAGCCGCGCCACGGGTTCGTAAAATTTCTCGATGAATTCAGTGCGGCCCTGGAAAAGCGCGACGACGCCCCGGTCGTTGGACGCTGGCCAAAACGCCGCCCTGAGGCGAACGCCATCCGCGGCTTTGAGCCAGAACATCTCCGCGCCCTCAGGCGGCTCCACGCCTGGAATGCGGTGCAGGGGAGGTTCTGTTGTGTGACGCTGATCCACTGCGCTCAAAACGCCACCTCATAACGCTGCGCCGATCCAACCGCGCGCACCGAAAACGCCTTGCGACGCCGGCGTCGATCGCTGATCTAAGGCTCTTTCCGTGATGCGCCTCGGCGTCTTCGCGCGACCCGCCGATAAGACCAACAAACGTCCGCTGACTTGGCGGAAAGATCGCGCGGAGCCATCACAGACTGTACTGCATCAGGCGGGTTATGCGCACTCTGCGCGAAGCATCATTTGAGAAAGGAATAGTGCGGGCTATGGCTCAATCCCCTCGAAAATTACATTGGCGCCAAGCTTCCGGGCTTTCTCAAGCGCGCATGGCGTTGCAATCGTCCATGTAACGAGCGTCAACCCACGGCTCCTCACAAATTCAACGATAGCAGGCGTGATAGAGTCCAGTTCGTATGAGACAAAATCTACCCGCAACACGCGGAGCGGCCAAAGTCGGCTTGATATATGCCCGCTGACAATTCCAATTCCATCATCTGCAGTAAACTTTTTTGACAAAAACCCAATTGAGCAATGCGTTCTTCTTTTGAGATGGAACAAGATTACAGGGTCGAATGACTGAAAAGCAATCCTGCCGACGTATCTGTTCG
>JBCCTM010000392.1:0-2619 GCA_039198535.1 Pseudomonadota bacterium | reverse complement strand
CTGGCCACCAATGATTTCTAGCCTTTACAGCCTGATATCTGGTTTTTCAGAGAGACTTAAAGGCCCTATGCGCCTTCAGTGCGCCAATGGGTTCCGCGCGTCGCCAGGGCGTATGCATGCTGGCCAAGCGCGCTCCAGAAGGGATCATCACACATGGCCGCCTCCGAGGGCCCTTCGAAGCCGCTTTTGATCCATGGCGCCCCTGGGTCGCCCTACACGCGCAAGCTGCTGGCGCTGTTGCGCTATCGTCGGATCCCCCACGGGACGGTATGGACCGGGGTCGATGGCGCGCCGGCGGATCTGCCGAAGCCGAAGGTGGCGTTGCTGCCCACTGTCTATCGGCGCGACACTGAGGGGCGTTGGCGTGCGGAGGTCGACACGACGCCGATCGCCCGGCGCCTGGAGGCGGCGCATTCGGCGCGCCGCGCGGAGCCAGAGGATCCCACAGCGCGGCTCCTGAACGCGTTGATCGAGGACTTCGCCGATGAATGGGTGACCAAGGCGATGTTTCACTATCGCTGGGCCCATGCCGCCGACGCGGCCCATGCGGCGCCGCTGCTTGTGCATTGGGCGGCGCCCAGCCTGGCGAGCGCCGAGGCGACGGCGCTCGCGGACAGCCTCAAACGGCGTCAGATCGAGCGGCTTTACGTGGTCGGCAGCAACGCGGTCACCGCCGAGACCATTGAGGCGAGCTATTTACGGCTGCTGACGATCTTAGACCGACTGATCGAGCAGCGCGCCTTCCTGTTTGGCGATCGTCCCGCCACCGCGGATTTCGCGCTTTACGGACAACTGACCCAGCTGGTCACCGTGGATCCAACCCCGTCCCGCTTGGCCGCCGAGCGGGCCCCGCGGGTGCGCGCCTGGCTTGACCGGGTCGACGATCTCTCAGGCCTCGGCTCGCAACTCGCCTGGGATCCGCCGGAGGTCGCCGCAGGCCGCCTGCGCCCGCTGTTGGCCGAGATCGGACGGGTCTACGCGCCCTTTCTCATCGCCAACGCCGCCGCGGTCGAGGCCGATGCGGACGCCATGAGGACGCAAATCGACGGACGCCCCTGGGAGCAGCCGCCCTTCCCATATCAGGCTAAGTGCCTGAATGTGTTGCGTGAAGACTTTCGGGCCGCCCCCGCCGCGGCGCGCGAGCGCATCCTGGCGTTGCTTGAGGGATCGGGCTGCGCAGCCCTGTTCCTCCCTTGAACTCCCGACGGGCTGTTTACGGCGGGGTCAAGCCTCCCCACTTACAAAAGCGGGCGGTGGGCGAGCGAGAGGCGCGCGCATGAAACTCGATGATGTGGTTTTGGTCGCGGTCGCCGCGCTGGCGGCGCTGGCGGCCGTCGGGTATTTCGCGGCGTTGATCTTCGGCGTGATCCAGACCGGCGGATTGCTCGCCCCGGCGCTGATCGCGGCGGGCGGCGCGGCCGGCGTGTTCGCCGTGGTGATCCGACAGCGCCTGCGGAACCGCGAAGACGACCATTACGACAAGATCGAAAGGTAGCCGATGCTCGTGACGACAACGGAGACCGTCGCCGGCCGGGAGATCGTCGAGAGCCTAGGGCTTGCGCGCGGTTCGGTGGTGAGGGCCAAACATATCGGCTCGGATATTGTCGCCTCATTACGCAATATCGTCGGCGGAGAGGTGGCGGAGTACGCGCAGTTGCTGGCGGCGGCGCGGGAGCAAGCCTTGGACCGCATGGCGGAGGATGCGCGCCGCTCGGGCGCGGACGCGGTGGTCGGCGTGCGGATCACCACCTCGATGATCATGGGCGGCGCGTCAGAAGTCATGGCCTATGGAACGGCGGTGCGGCTCGCGCCCAAGGCGTGACGACAATTCTGGGGGCGCGGGCGATCAGCTCGCGAATTCGGTGAACTGCCAAAGCACGCCCGCGGGGTCGGATAGATAGGTGACCCTGCCGTAGTCTTGGTCCTGCGGCCCCATCACGCGCGCGCCGAGGGCGGCCGGGTCCGGAAAGGCGGCGTCCAAATGCGCGCGCCAGGCGTCGGCGTCCGGCACCGGGACCAGGAGCATCGAGTTCTCGCACCAGTCTTTCTGGTAATAATCCTGCAGCAGAAACTGGCGTTCGCCGAGGGTGACGAGGGCGAGCGCGTCTCCCAGGCTCTCCACCTGACAGCCCAGCGCCGCGTAGAACGCTTTGGACGCGCCAAAGTCCTTTGATCCAATGAAAGGGCGAAGGTCGCCGGACGCGGGCGGAGGCGGTGCGGACGCGTTCATTGAAGCTCCTCAAGTGATGCGGCGTACGGTCTGATCCGACGCGTCGCTCTACGGCGCGGACCGTCGAGGAGAAGATCTCTCCCGCGTCACGCGTCCGGCTCCTCGTCCGGAGCGCCCGCCTCCAACTCCCGCAACCACACCGCCGCTGAATTATCGGAAGGCGCGCGCCAGTCGCCCCGGGGCGAGAGCGCGCCGCCGGTGGCGAGCTTCGGGCCGTTTGGCGTCGCAGAACGCTTGAATTGCGATGTGGCGAAGAAGCGGCGGAGAAACACGCGGAGCCATTGTTTGATCTCCGGCAGCGCATAGGCCCGGCGATCGGCCTCCGCCATATTCGGCGGCCACTCTCCCGCGGTCGCGTCCGCCCAGGCGGCCTCCGCCAAAAAGGCGAT
>JBCCTM010000391.1:0-2628 GCA_039198535.1 Pseudomonadota bacterium | reverse complement strand
GGTACGACGAACGCGCGCTGTTCACCCGGGTCGGCAAGGTGGAGCGGCACGCGCCGCAGGATCGGGACGGCCGCTTCTCAACCGAACTCTTCGAACGTTATCAACGCTCTGAGCCGGCGCTGGTCGCGACGCTGGCTGAGATGTATCTGCAGAGCGTCTCTACCCGGAAGGTTAAGAAGATCACGGAAGAGCTCTGCGGCTATTCCTTCTCGGCCAGCGCGATCTCGGCGATCAACAAGCAGCTCGACGGGAAGCTCAGCGCCTTCGCCCGCGGGGCGGCTGGAGGTGCCCTCCGCCGATCTGACCCTTATCTGATCCACAACGCGAAATACGAGAAGGTGCGCGCGGGCGGCGTGGTGCGCGCCCAGGCGGTCCACATCGCAATCGGGATCGACGGGGACGGCCGACGCCAGATCCTCAGCGTTGCGCTCGCCGCGCGCGAGAGCCGATCGTCCTGGAAAAACCTCCCCTCGGGGGGGACGAGCGCGACCTCCATGGGGTCGAGATGGCGGTCGCCGGCGCGCATGACGGACGTCAGGCGGCGCTGCCCGAAGGCCGCCCCGCGCCGTCTATCGCCGCCGCCATGTCCATTTCCTGCGCAACGCGCTCAACCCTCTGCCGAGGAAAGCCGACGTGACGGCCTGCCGGAGCTGCGTTGGATGTATGTCGGCGCGACCCGGCGGAGGCCCGCGCCGATCTCGTCGCGTGGCTGGCGAAATGGAAGGGCCCCAAGACACCGCCTGGGTCGAAGAGACCATCGACGAAACCTTCATCCACCGCCTGCCGCGCCGGCATCATAAGCACCTGAAAAGCGCCAATATGCTCGAGCGGCTGAATGAAGAGATCAAATGGCGCACCTACGTCCTCCGGATCTGCCCCAACGCCGAGAGCGCCTGCGCCTCGTCCTCGTCCTAGTCCTAGTCTTCGTCTTCGCCGACGCCGTGAACGCGGAAGGATGTTTGTCCAGGGAAAGCGGCGCTCGGGCGCAGCGCGCCGTGGCGAGAGTTTGTGTGCGACGATATCTGCAAATTGAGGCTGGCGGCTTTTGTCATGCGGCGTCTCGGAGCGCGGTCTTTTTGTACTCTTTGAGGTCTTGCATGTTGAGGTGTCGCCTGGCTTCGAGCCAGTTCCCATGGGTAACGGCGCGCCGGGGCCTCAATGGCCCCAAGCGGCGTATCCCCGTCGCGCCGGCCGCGGCGGGTTTCAAAGCCACTCTCCGCCTCAAAGCTCCGCCGCGCGCTTGGCCCCCGCCTGCCCCCGGCCCAGGCGAGACAGCCGTCGCTCACCGCGGCGGGGGACGCATGGGCGAGCGCCGTCCCCCGCATTCGGTCACCCAAGCGCCGAGATCCGCCGCCTCAGTCACGACACTTCGAGCGACGCGCCGCGCGGCCCATCGCCCGCGAACGGCGCGCCGGAGCCTCAATCACCCCAAGCGGCGTATCCCCAGCATGCGCCTAAGCGTTGTCTTTGCGGCGACGGATCTCGGCGAACACGGCCGCCGCGTCGGCGCCGGTCAGATCGACCGCCGCCTGGACGCTCGGCTCATCCGCGCGCAAGAAGCTGTTGGTCGCTTTCTCCTCGCCGATGGTGGTGGGGATCGTGGGCGCGCCCGCCTCCCGCGCCGCTTCGATCTGCGCGGCGCGCTCCTGCAACGCCGCATTGTCCGGCTCGATCGTCAGACAGAAGCGCGCATTCGACAGCGTGTATTCATGGCCGCAATAGACCCGGGTCGCATCATCCAAAGCGCGCAACGCCAACAGCGTCTCCCACATCTGCGCCGGCGTCCCTTCGAACAAGCGCCCGCACCCCAGCGCGAACAGACTGTCGCCCGTGAACACGGCCCGGGCTTTCGGGGCGGCCCAGGCGATTTGGCCCACCGTATGGCCCGGCGCGTCGATCACGTCGAAGCGCGTCTCGCCGAGCGACCAGGCGTCCCCTGGCGCGACCGTGGCGTCGAGGGCGGGGAGCCGATGCGCGTCCTGCGCCGCGCCCACGACTTTCGCCCCCGTCTCCTCCCGGAGCGCGTCCACCCCTGCGATGTGGTCGGGATGGTGATGGGTCAGGATGATCCAGTCGGGGCGCCAACCCAGCACGTTCAGCGCCGCCGACACCGGGGCGGCGTCGCCCGGATCCACCACCCCCACCTGGCCCGTCGCCGCGTCCCGGAGGAGGTAGACGTAATTATCCGAGAAAATCGGGGCCAAGGCCACGATCAGCGGCGCGTCCGCGCTTTCCGCCGCGCTATCCCGCACGATTTTCTCCGCCGCGCTGCTCAGTGATCCGCTCGTCGACGACATGGGCCTCCCTTTCCGTTATGACTGACGGCGGGGCGCGAGGGATCGCGCGGGCGCGCCGCCTGGCGAGGGCGGAGGATAGTGCGGAGTGGGGCGGAATGCATCTCGACGTGCGCACGTTGAGAGATTTCTACGAGGTCGGGCCGCTGGGCGCGCTGGCGAAGCGCCGCCTGCAAACGGCGGTGCGCGAGATGTGGCCATCCGTGAAAGGTCTCACTCTGGCGGGCTTCGGCTTCGCCGCTCCGGTGCTGCCGCCGCTGCGCCTGGAGGCGCAGCGGGCTCTCGCGCTGATGCCGGCGCAGCAGGGCGCGATCCCCTGGCCGCGGGACGGCGG